>DASWKS010000618.1:0-6048 GCA_036396495.1 Gemmatimonadales bacterium | reverse complement strand
GATGAGCTGCGGCAACCGGGCGGCCGCCATCACCCCGATGAGCTTCACGCCGACTCCGGCGAGGGCGACACCGAGGACCACACCGGCGCCGGCGAGCACCGCGCTCTCGAGCAAGGCGCGCCGAATGACCACGCCAGGGCTGGCACCCAGCGCGGTCCGCACCGCCACTTCACGCCGCCGCTCTACGCCGCGGGCCAGGAGCAGGCTCGCCACATTCGACACGGCGATGAGCAGCACGAAGCCGACCGCGCCCAGCAAGAGCAACAGGGGCCCGCGCACCGATTGGGTGGACTCACGGTGGAGCGGTACCACCCGCAGCTGCTCGCCGCGAAGCTCCGGACTGGACGCGATAATCCCTTCCATCTGGGTCCGAAGCTCGGCGTCGGCCGATTCCACCCGGATCCCGGGCTTGAGTCGCCCAACCAGCCAGATGGAGTTGTTCCGGCGCTGCGAGGCCTCGTCGGGAGTGAACCGAAGCGTGGTCCACACGTCCGACGCAAGGGATTGCCCACCATGGGGCAGCCGGAACCCCGCGGGCACCACGCCCACCACGGTATGAACCTCGGCGTCGAGCCGGATCGTGCCGCCGATCACGGCCGGATCCGCGCCGAAATGGGTGCGCCACAGCTCCTCGCCCAGCAACACGGTTTCGGGAGCAGCCCCGTCCCCATCGCCGGGCCGGAAGACGCGACCCTGCACCGCCGGCACGCCCAGTACCTGGAAGAGGTTGTCAGAGGCGCGGTAGGTCGTCACCCGACGCGGCTCTCCGGTTCCCTCCATCAACGACACCGAGGGTCTCGCTGCGGCCACGCCTTCAAGCGAACGCGGCGCGCGCGCCAGATCCAGGTAAGTGCCAGGTGAGAACGGACCGGTCTCGAAGAAGGGTGTGGTTCGGAACACGGAGACCAGACGTTCCGGTTCGAAGAACGGGAGTGGCCGCAACAAGGCGGTGTAGACCGCGCTGAAGATCGCGGTGGTGGCGCCGAGGCCGAGCGCCAGACACGCGATGGCCGCGACGGTGACGGTCGGAGTGCGCCTGAGGCTTCGGAAGGCGTAGATCAGGTCTTTTCCAGCCCCCGCCAGGAACCGACCGATCGGCTGACTCGGCTGAAGCCCGGCCCGGCGCCGGGCGCGCCCCAGACTTCGCTCCAGGCCCCGGTGAAGCCCCGCCAGCCGGGTTTCGCCGGCGGCGGCCTGCTGCAGCGCGAAGGCGAACACCCCGGCGGAGGCCGGACGCGCCGAACGATCGAACGCCATCGCGCGGGCGATGACGTCCGCGGCGGCAGTGGGCAGCTCCGGCGCCCAGGCCCTGAGATCGGGCGCGGCTGCCCGGAAACGCCGAGTCACCACCTCCCGGGTGGTGCCGCCCTCGAAGGGGGGGCGTCCCGCCAGGATCTCATACACCACGCAGCCGAGACTGTAGACGTCGGAACGAGCGTCCAGTTCCTGTTCTCCACTGGCCTGCTCCGGACTGACATAGGCCGGGGTTCCGGCGGAGAAATCGAGCTCCTTTCGGAGGGGACGCCATTCTTCCGCTTCGGTGTGCAGCTTCCGGGCGATGCCGAAGTCCACGACCCAGGCGTGCCGGCCGTGCAGCAACACGTTTTCCGGTTTCACGTCGCAGTGGAGGATCCGTTCTCCGTGGGCATGGTCGAGCGCCGCGGATATTCCCGCGATGAATGGGAGCGCATCCGCCAGGGCCAGGCGGCCACCGCTGCTTCGGAGAAGATCGCGCAACGAACCGCCCCGTACGTACGGCATCACGAACCAGGGGTAGCCGGCGTCTTCCCCGGACTCGAACAACGGCAGGATGTTGGGATGTTGCAGCCGGCCCACCAACGCGATCTCCTTGAGCAGCTCGGGAATTCCGATGCCTCCGGCCGCCTCCGGGTTGACCACCTTGAGGGCGACCTGCCGACCCTGGCGCCGGTCCATCGCCAGGTAGACCGTCCCCATGCCGCCCTGACCCAGCTCGCCGAGCAGTGAGTACCGACCGCTCAGCGCCAGCCGGAAATCGATCTCGTCCCCTGCCGGGGCCGCATCTTCAATGGCAAACAGGATGTCGAAGGCGACCCCAAATACTTCCAGGATCCGCTCCCGGGTTCGGGCCGAGGGATAGGGATGCCTCCCGTTCACGATCTCCGACCAATGGCCTCGGGAAAAGCCCAGCTTCAGAGCCCAGTGGTTCTGGCTCAGCGGGCTGTTGGCAAGGAGTCGCTGGAGCTGGTCGTGCCTGAGGCGAACGCGCACGTTGATCTCACCCGGAATGGTGGGCTGTTAGATGCACAAGATGCGTAAAGGGAAGGGAGCCAGGAGGGTCGGTGGTGCAGAAAGTGTTCGTCATCGTTCGATCATGGTCGGCGCATCCCCCAACGCCGGATGCCGTCCGGGATTGAAACGATCGCCGCTATCAGATATCCGAACGATTCATCCGCAGATCACGCCGATGACGAACCGACGCTCAGGACTAAGGACTCAGGTCTAAGTGCCTCTCGGACTGTCATCCCTTGCCTAGTCCTTAGTCCCAAGTCCTCAGTCCTGCTGTCAGAATCCCGGGGGAGGGCGGAACCCGCCGATTTCCCGAGCCAGGGCCTCCGCGAACGCGATGGGCGTGGCATCCTCCAGGTACGGCCCGACGATCTGAATCCCCACCGGCAGGCCCCCGCTGGTCAGGCCTAACGGCGCGACCGTGGCCGGCAAACCGCTCAACGTGGCCGCGGCGATCCACCACATCAAATCCATGTAGGAACGGGAGCCGGCGGGGGTCGCCAGGACCCGACGGGTCGGATCGGGGCTGTGATCGTGCGGGAACGCGGGAACAAACGCGACCGGCATCAGGCAAACGTCGTGGTTCTGGAACCAGCGACTCCACAAACTTCGGGCCCGTTCCCGCGCCGCCGTCTGCTGCTGGACTCGCTTGACGGGATCGGTCCAGGCCCGGTTCCAGATGGTGCCGATGCTGGAATCCGGCCGCGAGGCCGCTCGCCGGGTCGCGTCCAGCGCGGAATCGGGCAGCTGGCTCGCAAAGTAGGTTCCCAGCAGATAGACGTAGGTATGGTAGTCAGCCCTCGGGTTGATCCCCTCGGGCCATCCTTGCGTAAGACTCGCTCCCGAACGTCGCAGCGCGGCCAACAATCCGTCGAACACCGGTTTGACCTCGGCGGAGACGGGGCAGGAGGGATCGTCCAGCACCACCCCGATCCTGAAGTCACGCAACGCGCGGTGTCGGGCCGGGGGCAGAGTCCAGCGGTATGCCTTGGCGTCGGGCTGGTCCGGTCCGCCCAGCACTTCCAGCGCCATCCGCAGATCGGCAGCGCTTCGAGCCATGGGACCGCCGACCGGGAGACTCACGATCGGCGTGCCTTGCTCTCCCGGCAGCGGCGGGATGTGGCCCCGCATCGGGACCACGCCGACGGTCGGCTTGTGGCCGTAGATCCCGCAGAAATGGGCCGGGACTCGAATCGACCCGCCGATGTCGCTGCCGATCGAGAGATGTCCCAGGCCGGTGGCGAGCGCGGCCGCGGTTCCGCCGCTCGAGCCGCCCGGCGTACGGGTCGGGTCCCAGGGATTGTTGCTGGTGCCGTAGATCTCGTTGTAGCTCTGCCAGTCGCCCAGCATGAACGGCACGTTGGTGTTGCCGATCAGCACCGCTCCGGCCTGTTTGAGCCGCGCCACCGGAACCGAGTCCTCGGCCGGTACGTGATTCTTGAGAAACGGTGCGCCAGCGGTGGCGGCTGTGCCCGCGATGCCGAATGATTCCTTCACCGTGACCGGGACGCCGTGGAGCGGGCCCCACCAGGTCCCGCGGCTCCAGGCCGCGTCCGCTTCCCGCGCCCGGGCGAGCGCCGGCTCTCGCAGCAGGTTGACGAGGGCATTGAGCCGGGGATTGAATCGGTCGATCCGTTCGAATGCCAGCTGGGTGAGCTCGAGCGAAGAGATCTGTTTCGCCCGGATGGCGCCGGCGGCTTCCGTGGCGCTGGCGTAGGACAGGTCCGCGGGAACGGGGGGCACGAGCCGCCGCCGCGCCGCCACCAACGGCAGACCGATTCCCGCGCTCAGTGCCCCGACAAAGGTACGCCGGCGCATGGGGTCCTCCTTTTGAAACTATCAGCTCTGCTTGCGGGTCTTTCGGGGACGGCGGGCAGGCGCTTTCCCGGTGGTGACCTCGACGACCGCCCAGCGTTCACGCCGGTCCGGCGGAACGTGAACCGCGGTAAACTCGCCGGTTGTCAGATTGTCATCGGGCTCTTCGAACGTCGATACCGGCTCGCCGGTTCGGCGATCGTACACCAGGAACACCCGCATGGGGCGAATCCCGTGGCTAGGGGGAAGGGACGAACATCGCCCCGGATGCAGCCTTGTCAAGACCCACCGCGGTGAATTGCCGGACCCGCCGCGGTTACCGCGCCCACACCGTAGCGTCCGTGATAGCCTTCGCTGTCGAGCGAGTCGCCCAGCTGAATCGTCCAGCGCGGCACCGGGTGGCGCGCTCCCACCTTTCGCATGGCACAGTCAGCGGGCCTCGGGCCGGTACAGGTCCATGCGGTGCCCGCGTCGTAACTCATATCGAGGCTTCGAACCCGAGCAGACCCGAGCCGTTTCGCGACCTCGAAGGCGGCCGGTCGGTAGTCCGCGCTAATCGCGGTCCCGGCGCGGAGGCGGTTGTGCAGGTTCCCGGACAGCACCACACCGATTCGGGTGGTGTCGGCCATCGCCCGCGCGAGTGTCGCCGCCATCCCTTCATCGCGCAGCTGTCCGCTCCGCGCGCTGTCAGCCGAGTAGGCGACCAGCCGGATGTCGGCGCCGGCGGCGCGCAGCGAGGCCAGCCGCTCGACCAACCGTTCGATGGCGACGCTCCGGCGGCCGTCCTGCCACGGTGAATCGAAGACCGCGCGCCGAAGGTCTCCGGTCGGATCGGCGGCGCCGTTGACCCACCGCTCGAGGGTCGGGTCGAAAGTGAAATACTCGTGGCGCTGCGCGGCAGCCGTCGGTGCGACCAGGCAGACTGCTAGCACTCTGGCTGTCATACGAGGGGCCGCTGCCGTAAACATCGATGTTCCTCCGAGATGCCCGCCTGGCGCCCGAGCTCGCCTGCCAGCGAATCCCAATATACGCGCCTGTGAAGCGCGAGGCCGCACGGTCTTCGCACCTCGCGGTCCTCGATGCGGAGAGCCCGCCCAGTCGAGCTTCAGCTATTGCTCCAGGGTCCCACCAACAGGCATCGTTCGGTTTGCCGGTTTCCTTTTGCCCAGCTGATGCGCCTACCGGGCGCGCCTCATGGGGAGCGAGGAATGAAACGCCCGATCGTGCTCCTGTTGCTGTGCCTCCTTTCGGCTGGCCCGGTCTCGGCCCAGGCGGCAACTGCCGATTCGCTCGAGATTGAGCGAGTGGTCGGCCTGCTGGGTGCGCGGCTCGACACGCTGCTCACCCGCTACCAGGAGTATGGGTTCTGGGGCAGCGTGCTGGTGGCGCAACGGGGGAAGGTGGTCCTGCTCAAGGGCTATGGCCTGGCCGACCTGGAGCGGAAGGTCAGCAACAGCGCCGCGACTCGCTTCGAGATGAACTCGATCACCAAGACGTTCACCGCCGCGGCCATCCTCAAGCTCGCCGCGGAGGGCCGGCTAGCAGTCACCGATCCGGTGGAGCGACATCTCGGCTCTTTCCGGGCGGACAAGCGGTCGGCGACAATCGAGGATCTCGCGACCCACACCGCCGGTCTGGTCGTGGGCGGTGCCACGCTCGCCACGGAATCCCTGGTTGCATTCGTCGAGAGCGTGAAGCGGACGCCGCGGGAGTCCCCGCCAGGACAGGAGTACCGCTACACCAATGCCGGCTTCAGCTTGCTTGCTGCGGTCATCGAAAAAGTGACAGACGATTCGTACGAGAACTACCTCCGGCGCAATCTGTTTCCCGCCGCGGTCATGCGGAGTGCCGGCTTCCGGGACGAGGTGCCAGTGGGGGATGCCCGGTTCGCCCGCGGCTACGTAGGAACGCCCGCTGGCCTGGCTCCCGGCCCGGCCAAGCCCCATGGGTGGAGCACCCGCGGCG
>DASWKS010000617.1:0-10313 GCA_036396495.1 Gemmatimonadales bacterium | reverse complement strand
GTCGTTCGAGCTCCGCCAGGTGGGCTTCAGGTCGACCCGCTCGGTCCCGTCCGCCAGGTAGCCCTTGGCCGAGTGGGCCAGCGTGACCCCGGTGTAAAGCGGGCCCCCCCCCGGGGCCGGAACGATCTCGAGCTTCGCGATGGCCGGCCAGGTGGCCGTCACCGGGATCTCCAGCATCACGGGAACCGCGTCTGCCCCTGGCGCCGCCGCGGTGAGCGTGAAGTTGCCGGCCCGGAATGCGCGAACCAGGCCATCCTGGTAGCCCACCGTCCGGCGAGCGCCGAACACCCGGATCTGGGCGTCGGGGATCTCGCGGCCCTGGGCGTCGTAGGCCTTCACCGTGATCCGCGCCGAGTCGCCCACCCTGAGCCGAAGCGAGCTCGGCTCTGCCGTGAGTCTGGCCACGGCTTGCTGAGCTTGAGCCTGGAGCTCCGGCGCCAGCGGGGCCGCCAGGCACGAGAGCAGCGCTATTCGGATGGAAACGTGCACCGAAGGAATTAGCTTCATGGCGAGATGTTCCACATGGGTGAGCGATCGGGAACCCGACCGGACGAAACCGGCCCAGGACTTACCTCTGGTTGATGATACCTCGAAGGAACGAACGATGTTGACCCCTGCTCGAGTCCGCAAGTTTGCCGCGGCGTTGTTGGGTGGTCTCTTCTGTGTGCTGCTTACCGTCGGGAGGTTGAGGGCTCAGGCCGCCGGCCCCGCCCCCGAGCCGACGAAGGCCACGTACTGGGTCTACGTCGGAGCCGAGTCGGCCGATCTGATCCATCGGGTCCGATTCGGACCCCCCCCCGGGGGTGCCGTGGTCGAGAAGACCATTCCGGTGGGGGAGTTCGCCGCCGAAATGGAAGGTCCCCACGGCCTGGCGATCTCGCGGGATGGCAAGTACCTCCACCTGACCACCGGCCACGGGTTCCCGGACGGCAAGTACTGGCGCTACGCGCTCGGTCCCGACACGCTGGTGGGACGCGGCACCCTGCTCGGCAACTTCCCGGCGTCCATCGACATCTCGCCCGACGGGCTCTACGCCATCGCGGCGAACTTCAACCTCCACGGCGACATGGTCCCCTCGTCGCACTCGGTGATCTACACCCCGACCCAGACCGAGGTGAGCCGCGTCATCACCTGCACCATGCCGCACGGCAGCCGGATCGAGCCCAGCGGGCAGTTCCATTACAGCGGCTGCATGATGGACGACCAGTTGGTGGAGATCGATACCAGGAGCTTCGAGGTCTCCCGGCGTTTCTCGGTGGCCAAGGGGAAGGAAGGCCCGCTCCCGGCCGACGACCGGGGCGAGATGGCACGGCACCTCGCGGACGCCAGCCCCCGCCCCGCCCCCCCGCGGCCCGCGCCGGAGGTGGATCCGGCGGACGTGGGCTACCGCGGCATGCGCCATCCGATGAAGCCGAATTCCTGCTCTCCCACCTGGGCGCAGCCCTCGTCGGATGGGAAGAAGGTGTACGTCGCCTGCAACAAGTCGGACGAGGTCCTGGAGATCGACCGCGCGGGCTGGGCTGTGAGCCGGCGCTTCGCCACCGGCCGGGGGCCTTACAACCTGGCCGTCTCACCCGATGGGCGATATCTGGTTGCGACGCTCAAGCAGGGGGGCGCGGTCGAGCTGTTCGACCTGGGCACCGGCGCGAGTGTCGCAACGCTCAAGACCTCGACCACGGTTACCCACGGCGTGGTGGTGAGCCCCGATTCGCGCTACGCCTTCGTGAGCAGCGAGGGTGTCCGGGCCGAGCCGGGAAAGGTCGATGTGTTCGACCTGGCGGCGCGGGTGAAGGTGGGCACCGTGGACGTCGGGCAGCAGGCGAGCGGGATCGCGTTCTGGAAGATGGAACCCGCACCGTAGGGGCGGGATTCATCCCGCCCGCCCGTCCGCCAGAGTTCATGTAGGGGCCGGATTTATCCGGCCCGCCTACGGGTCTTAAGTCCGAACGGTGGCTACTGGGCGAGGAGGGACGCGAACCTGTGGTTCACCCATCGGGGCCGGCATCTCACTGGCCCTCGAGCAGGGTGGGACCATCCATGAATCCCGCGTCCTTGACCGCCTGCTGAAGCAGGATCAACCCCTTCCCCGATCCTTTTCGCCGCTTTCCGAGCTCGTTTACGGTAACGGCGAGAAGGTCGGTCCGGCGGACGAGCTTCGTATGGACCATCACCACTCTGTCGCTCGTGCCAGCGGCCCAGAGCGCGATGGCGAGCACCAGCGTGTGCATGTCGTACTTACGGTGGAACCGATACACCCGCTGGTCCAACGCGTCGAGCATACGGAGTGCTTCATCGGGCCCCGGCCCGGCCCTCCCGTCGGTCGGCACGATCCGCTCGAGCTGGCGGCCGAGCCATCCGGCGAGAGCGACGGGGGGTGGCTTGCGAAGACCCAGCCTTTCCAGGAGACCCATGGACGAGAACCTACTCCTGGGATGAGGGCCGGGCCACAGTCCGGATGCTTCCGTCGCCAGCCATGCACCGTACTCAGGAAGGGAAGATGGACGCCGCACCGTAGGGGCGGGATTCATCCCGCCCGCCCGGTCCGCCCAGTTCCTGTAGGGGCCGGATTCATCCGGCCCTCACGATCGAGCCGTCTTGACCGCTTTGCGCCGCTACCGCCATCCGGCGATGAAGAAGTAGATGTTGGTATCCGTATCGGCGCTGATCACGCCAGGTACGCCAACGGCTGGATTGTCCCCCTGAAGCTCGCGCACCTTGGCGAGGGTCTTGGCGGCGGCGATCTCGTCCCACGCCGTTGCGCTGAACACCCGGATGTTCACCGTGTGGAACCACCCCCCGCCGCGCGCGTCGAGGATGTGGCTATGCGAGAGCGCTTGGGCGTCGACAGGACCGCCGGTGCGCGAGACGTCGATCATCGCGGGGTGATTGAGACATGGACTGCCCCGCAGGCACGCCACCGTCGCGGGGTCCGGCTGGAAGCCCACGGCGGCAATGGCATAGATGGTCGGGATGGGACCCGGCCGAGGGGCGACTTCAGCTGGAGCTCCGATCTCACAGTCCGAAGGCGCTCCACTCGACGGCGGCTCGGCGCAGAAGTAGGACTTCGTATAGTAGAGCTGGACCTCGCCGCCGTCGAACCAGCCGTCGATGTAGCCCTTCTCTTCGCTCTGACTCACAGCGTGAATGCCGGGATGAGCGGCAAGCGCGTTTTCCGCCGGCGCTTCGGGCGTAGTGACGCCCGAGCAACCCAATCCCCACAGTGCCGCGACGAACAGCCCCACGATGGTTGAACGTGTTCTACGGGGTGACATGGACTCCTCCTTGCTCGAGTGAGGTTCACGGAGCCAGGATAGCCCGCCAGAATGAATTCCCTGTCTATGAGGAGTTAACGCTCGGTTAATCGCGCCCAGGTCGTTCTCTCTCAGGCGTTTGGGTGGTATCACCTCGAGGGCAAATCGGTTGACTCTGGCCTCCGCGCGGACACATTTGGACGGAGCGCTGCCTCTCTTCAGCCGCTGAGTCACCGTGCCGAACAGAGTTGCCCCTCGCTGGAGGCTGCTCGACGTCGTGGGGACCACACTGGTCCTGACGACACTCGGCTTCCCAAGAGCCGGAGCGGCAAGCTCGGGCTCGGCGGCGCTCACCCAGGGGGTCACGACCGCGGCCGTACGAGGCACGGTCAGGATCGGCGACGGCAGCGACCCGAGCGGCGTGCGAGTCTCGGTGCGCAACTCGGCGACCGGCTTCGTGGTCGAAGCCGACCTGCGGAACGGACGGTTCTTCATCCAGGGTCTCGAGGTAGGCGGACCGTACCACATCACCGTACGTCGCATCGGGGTTCGGCCGGAGCGGCGCGACATCGGATTTCTCTCTCTGGGAGAGCCGTACGAGCTCCACCTGGTGCTGGAGCCGGCTCCGGTCCAGCTCGACAGCCTGGTGGTGGTTCTTCCGGCAGGTCGGTTCTCCCGCTCCAACAGCCACGGGGGAACCGCCACAACTATCACGGACTCCCTGCTCCACCACCTGCCCAGCCTGAACCGGGATCTCTACGATTTCGTCAGGCTGGTGCCCCAGATCTCGACCCGGATCGGCCTCGGGTTCGCCGGTATCTCGGGGGGCGGCGTGGGATTCCGGTTCAACCAATTCCTGACCAACGGGGTGCCGGAGCGATCGCTCGCGGGGGGCCAGCCTCCCGAGTTTGCCGGCGGGAAGTCGCTGCCGTTCGAGGCCGTGGGTGAGTACCAGGTCCTCCTGGCCCCCTTCGACGTCCGCTACGGCGACTTCGCGGGCGCCGCGGTCAATACCGTGACACGGTCGGGCACCAATCAGTTCCGGGGATCGCTCTTCGGCCAATTCCGGAATGACGCCCTGGCCCGAGGCGACACGCTGCCGTACGAGCGTGGGGTGTTCGGCTTCTCGCTTTCCGGTCCGATTGCCAAGGACCGGGTTCATTTCCTTATCGCCACGGAATTCCAGCGGCTGACCGAACCGATGGCGGGGCCGTACGTGGGACAGCCGGCCGACATGACTCAGCCGGTTCCAGTCAGGGAGGCCGATCTGGCGCGCCTCGAGACGATCATGCGGAGCTACGGACTCACGGCGGGATCCGGCGGGGCGGTCCAGAACCGGAACCCGCTGCGAAACGTCTTTGCGCGGCTGGACGCCGCTATCCCTAACGTGAGCAGCCGTGCCGTACTCTGGCTGAGCGACGCCGAGAGCGAGAATCTGAGCTTCGCGCGTCTAGCCCGGGACACCACCTTCGCGCTCTCCAGCCAGGCGAGCACCTCCGAGCTCGGCATACGGACCCGGGCGCTCCAGATCCACACCGCGCTGCCGCGCCGAGGCGGAGGCCACAACGAGCTCTTCCTTTCGCGCCGGTCCACGCGGTTGCGCAGCTTGCCCGAGGTTCGCCAACCGATCGTGACCGTGGCGGTCCCCGGCGCCACCGGCGGAGGTGTGATCTCCGTCATCACCGGGACACCGACGCAGGCCCAGGGAGGTGACACCAGGTCCCGGAGCGTCAACCTGCGCGACAACCTCACCCTGCCACTCGGCCGATCCCACGTCGCCAGCTTCGGCATCGAAGCGGAGTGGTTCCGCGTGGAACCGGGCGGGCTGCTCAACAGCTTCGGAACCTGGGGCTTCCTGAGTCTCGATTCACTTGCAACGGGCCTTGCCGAACGCTTCGAAGTGGCGCGAGATCTGGGCGGCGGGAGTATCCCGCTCACGGGCGCGCAGTACTCCGCATACGCGGGAGATCATTGGCTGCTCGGTGGGCGGCTGTCCCTCACCCTGGGCGTCCGGGCCGATCTGCTCGACATCGACGGGCGCCCCCCGTACAACCGGGCAGTCGATTCCATTTTCGGCCGGCGTACCGACCAATTGCCCGGCGCCCACGTGCACCTGTCGCCGCGCTTCGGCTTCACCTGGAATCCTGACGGCACCGGCCGCGACCAGGTGCGTGGAGGTGTGGGGATCTTCACCGGGCGACCGCCCCTCGCGTGGTTCCACACGCCGCTCCGGAACTACGGCTTCGGAACCGGGATCCTGCGCTGCGGCCGGAGCGCTGGCAGTCAGGGGCCTGCTCCCCCGTTCGAGCCCGATCCGCTCATGCCGCCCACGGCGTGCGCCGGCGGATCCAATGGCGTCCCGACAGGTGATGTCGAGCTGGTCGACCGACGCCTCCGCATGGCGCGCACCCTTCGCGGCGTCCTCGCCTGGGACCGGCGACTCCCCGGCGACCTGCTGGCCACGGCGGAGGCGTTGTTCACCCGGAATCTGTCCGATTTCATCTTCGTCAATCTGAATCTGGTGGGCCCCCAGTCCGCCGACCAGCATGGCCGCACACTCTACGGAACCATCGACGCATTGGGCCGAGCCTCGCCGGCCCTCCGAACCCGCAGTTTCCCCAGCGTGATCGATCTGCAGAGCGTCTCGGCCAACTATTCGATCCAGCTCTCCGCCCGGCTGGAGAAGCGGTTTTCTGGCGGCCTGGCGGCGATGGCCGCCTACACGTGGTCCCGGGTGCGGGACGTGCAGACGCCCCTCCGGGTGAACACCCGCGGGGTGGTCAACTGGTCTTCCCGCGCGGTGTCGGGCCGCCACGAGGACCTGAGCGCAGGAGTCTCGCTGAATGACGTCCCTCACCGGATCATCCTGGCCGGCACCTGGCGGGCGCCGTGGCCGCGCTGGACCACCGAGCTGTCCTTCTTATATGTAGGGGAGTCGGGGAGCCCCTTCACCTATCTGGCCTTCGGGCTCCGCCCGTTAGGGGACCTCAACGCCGACGGCTCCGCCGCCAACGATCCGATCTACGTGCCGCGGGACGCCACCGATCCGGGCGAGATCGTGTTCAGCGACCAGGCGCAAGCGGTGGCCTTCGAGCGGTTCATTGAAGACTCGCCCTGTCTCCGGCGCCAGCGGGGACGCATCATGGAGCGGAACAGCTGCCGCGAGCCCTGGTCGCACACCTCGGTGGTCTCGCTTCGCCAGCGAGTGCCGGTGGTGGGACGAGGAATAGAAGCCCAGCTCGACGTGTTCAACCTGCTCAATCTCCTGAACGGCAGCTGGGGCATTCGCCGGGTGGCCGCGCCGGAGTTCCTGGAGCACGTGGGCCAGACCACCGGCCCCACGGGGAACCAACAGCCGGTGTTCCGATTCCAGGATGTTGCCTCCCCTTGGACAATACTGCCGGCCGAGTCGGCGTTTCAGCTCCAGCTCGGAGTAGCCTACCGGTTCTGAGGGCCCAAGGCCATGCGCTGGAGGAGGCGCTCGATGCGCGGATCCGCGCGGAGGGGGTCGAGAACCGTGGCTGCAAGTGGGGGTGGTTCGGTGGCCGCGTGTAGTGAGTGGCGATCAACGGCGCGGTGGAGCCAGGGTATGGCCTGCTCGAGATCTCTCAGGCCGATGTAGACCAGAGCGATTGGCCAACTCGCCTCGCCCTCGGTCGGCTTCTGGTCCAAGAGCTTGGCGAGGATCCGGGAGGCTTCCTCCCGTTGCCCGGCCCGGGCGAGCAGGTAGCCCAGCAGCCCGAGAGATGTCCCACCCTCGTCCGCCTGCGGCCGGATGGTGGCGATGGCCTCCGGTAACATTCGTTTCTGGGCGTAGCACTGCGCCGCGATCCCCGGCACCCGCGCCAGCGGAGGCTCGAGCCCGGCGATCTTCTCGAGCTGGGCCAACGCCTCGTCGCACCGTCCATTGGCAAGCAGCCCCCGGGCCAGCTCCGCGTTAGCGCTGGGCGAGAGCGGACTGAGCTCCAACGCACGCCGCGCTGCCGCCAAGGCTTCAGTGGCTCGTCCCGTCCACAGGTAGACCTTGCCGAGCCACTCGTGATAGAGGGCGGTGCCTGGCTCCAGTACGATCGCGCGCCGGTATTGCGATTCGGCCCCAGCCAGGTCGTACTGGCGCATCCGGATAATGCCTAACGTTGCGTGGGCCTCGGCCAGCGAATCATCCAGGGCAACCGCCCTCCGGGCTGCGGCCTCTGCGGCCGCGCTCGTGGATGGATTGTACTCGCGGTTCGTCCTGAGCGTCATGCGCGCCAGGCCGGCCCAGGCCGCCGCATAGGTCGTATCGAGCGCCACGGCCCGGCGAAAGTGGTCGAGGCCCAATCGGGCGGCGCTGTCGCTCCTGAGCAGGGCGGGATCGCTGCCGCGGAGGTACAGCTCGTAGGCCGCAATGCTTTGGGTCCGGTGTTGGCGCAGCCGCACCGCGGTGTCCCCGCGCTCACGCCGGTCCAGCTCCGCGGCCACCGCCCGAGCGATCTCGTCCACCGTGATAGCCGGCGCGTTCCCCGCGGCGGAGCGCCGCGCGGTCCGGTCGGAACTCAGCCGGACAGCCGCCAGCACGACACCGACCATGAGAATCGCCGCGGCGCCATAGCGGAGAAGCGGGCGCCTTCGCCGTGAGCGGCTGGCCCCGGCAGGAGCACCGGGGAGATCCGCACCCGATGCGGCCGGTTCGGACTCGGGCGAGGATGATGTGGGCTCGACGGATAACCACGAGGCGCCCTTCGCAGGGGACGAACGAAGCCGCTCGGCCAGGGCCCGTACCTCCGAAGACGGCTCCATGCCCAGCTCCTCTTGGAGCAGGCGATGATGCGCGTCGGCCTGGACCATTGCCGCAGCCCGATTGCCGGAGGCTTCGAGGGCCAGCATCAATCGCCCGACGGCCCGGGAGTCGTAGGGATCCTGGGCCACCCGGACCTTCCACCATTCCACTGCCCGGCGCCAATTCTTTTCCGCCCCGGCCCTTTCCGCCAGCGACTCCAGCACGCCGGCGTAGGACGCGGCCAGGCGCTGGCGCTCGCGCTCCGCCCACCGCTCGAACTCCGGGGCATCGCTCAGGAAGAAGCCGTCGAGGAAGGGTCCGGCATAGAGGGCGGCGGCCTGCTGCAGGCCGCCGGCCGCCACCGCCTCCTCGAACGCGATCACGTCGCAGGACACCCCGGCGGGGTTGAGCTGCAGCTCCTCCCCGGCAGAGAGGATGGCCTCAGCGCCCAGCGTCCGCCGCAGCACGTGCACCGCCTGGTTCAGGAGCCCGCGGGCGTGTTCGGTATCCCGCTCGGCCCAGAGCCAGGCCATCAGTTTGTCACGGGTGAGAACCCGCGGGCGGGAGGCGCCCAGAACGGCGAGCAGGGCCAGCCGGTGCCGCTGGACCGCCGGCCCGGTCAGGGGGCCGTCGTCGCCCTCCAGGGAAACCCCGCCGAAGAGCTTGAGGGAAAACACGATAGACCCGTTAACCGGTCATTAAGCGTGCGCAGATCGGGGGTTCATTGATTCGAGCCATCTTAACCCCTCGACCTGCTGCCGAACACCCTGGTCACAGCCCAAGGCAGCGGGCGGTCACAGAGAGAGAAGCCCCATGAAAAAAGATCACCTGCTTGGTGTCCTGGTCCTGCCACTGTTCGCCTGCGGAGGCGACGATCTCCTGCCCCCTGCACCGCCTCCACCTCCACTTTCCCAAGCGCTGGCCATCGTCTCCGGCAACAGCCAGCAAGGGACGACCGGCGAGTTCCTGGCCGAGCCGTTCGTGGTTCGGGTGACCAATCCGCAGGGAACTGGCGTCTCCAGCGTACCTGTGACGTGGACCGTCGTCTCCGGCGCGGGTGGGTTCGGGCTCCCCAGCTCGATCACCCCCACCGCAGCCGACGGTGTGGCATCGATGTCCTTCCGGCCCACCACTCCCGGCACCATCACGGTGAACGCCAAGGCGGACGGCGTCCAGGGTTCGCCGGCGACCTTCACCGTTGACGTCATCGGCCCGGTCCCGCCGGTCGTGGTGCTCATCCGTTTCGGGCCGTTGTTCGACTGCTACGGGGCGCCGTCGCCGCAGGATCCCTCCATTTTCGAGGGCCCCGAGGGCACCATCCCCGTAGGGGCTCTGGTGGAGTGGGAATACGCGGACTGGTTACCCCCGGTTTGCGGGGCCCAACTGCGTTCCGTCTCGGTGCCTCCCGGTGGGTTACCCTTCGACAGCGGAATCATCCGACCGGGTCAACGCTGGGGGGTCGTCCTGGAGGCTGCCGGCGATTGGCTGGTTACGGACGTGCTCAATGGCGGGAGTGTGACGTTGAGGGTCCAATAGTCCGGGCCGAAATCCTTGTAGGGGCGGGATTCATCCCGCCCGCCCGGCGCCGGATTCCTGTAGGGGCGGGATTCATCTGGCCGCCCATCACCGGAGACTGCCTCACGATCAAGCCGTCTTAACGGAGTACCCAAGCTTAGGTTCCGTTGTGGTACCAATCAGGAACCGGATCGATGCCGACGCTCACCATCAAGGGCTTGCCGGACCCCCTCTATCCACGTCTGAAGCAACAGGCTGAAGCCCACCGCCGCAGCCTCAATCGCGAGATCATTGTATGTCTCGAGCGGGCCGTTGTGCGCGGCAGGGCATAACCAGCATTCGCAGCGGACCAGGCCGCGCTGATCCGGCGCCAGCGCCGCGGCACAGTATGGTCTGGAGGGATCGCCGCGGCTTTGCTACAGGTCGAGAATGAGCTCGATGCGTTCCTCGACGGCCACCATCGTCTCGGGCGTGACCGAGTTCAGGGGGCGCTCGAGTCGGGATTTCGAGATGCAGCGGACTTCCTCGCATTTGATGTAGCTATCGTCCTTAAGACCACCTTCCCCCTGCGGAATCTTGACATGGGACAGGATTCCCTTATCTCGGGTCGTGATTGGTACGACCACGACCAGTTCTGCGCGACCGTGATTGAACTTGTTTGCCGAGACGACTAAGCACGGACGCGTCCCTCCCTGTTCATGCCCCTTTGTGGGATCAAGGTTGACCAGCCACACCTGGCCACGAAAAGGAATGAGGGTCACCTAGCCACCAATCCCGGTGTCAGAACT
>DASWKS010000616.1:0-6053 GCA_036396495.1 Gemmatimonadales bacterium | reverse complement strand
CCGACGCCCTGGAGCGTCATCCGCAGGCGCCAGCGGCCCCGAACCCGGCCCACCAGCTCCTTGAGCTCACTGCGTGACATGGGACTCATCCCCGACCTCCCTGCTGCACCGGCACCCGAACCATACCAGGCCGGCGGTTGGCAACCAACGTTTCGGCTCCGAGAAGAAGGACCACCGCGGCAAGCACATACCACCACAAGCCCTGACGCCGCTCGGTCTCCTGGGGTGTCAGGTCTCCGGGCGCGGGGCCCGATCCGAGCGAGTCGACCGCGCCGGTGGCGAGCCGCAGATCAGCCGGATCGAACCATTCGAGGCGAGCCTCCTCGGCAGGCACATTGGCGGCCAGCGTCGCCAGGAGACGACCCCCCGAACCGGCCTCCCGGACCTCCCAGAATCCGCCTTCGTTCAGCGCGATAGCCAAAACCCCGGCCGAGACCTCGCGACGAACCCGTTCGCCCGACGGACTTTGCACCACGACGGCGCCCTGGCGGTTGTCCAGCTGTTCGCCACCCAAACTGGCTACCTCACCCACGGCCCAGGCTGGCGACCGTTCCACATAGCCAGCCGCGTAGAGGGCGAGTTGATGCACCAGCGGCAGAAACACGGGCTGGAGGGGCAGATCGCTCCAGACGTTGTCGAGTGCTGAGCTCCACAGCAAGATCCGTCCCCGCCCCAGCCGTGATTCTGCCAGCGCGGCTGACCCGTCGTCGTATCGGGCCAGCACGTCGAGGGAGTCGGCGTCGAGCTGCCGGAAGCGCCACACCCGGGTGGCACCGAAATCACCGGAGCGAGGGCCGCGGAAGGGCTCGAACAGGGGGTGCTCCCTTCGCAGCGCGCCCAACCGGGCACCGGCCGGAACCCGATCGACCGTGGCTCCGATCCGAGCGGGAATCAGGGCCTGGGGCCAGCCGCCCGCGTTCCCTCCCAGGGAGATGATCAGACCGCCACCTTCGCGCACGAACCCGCCCAGCCGACGACCCGCGTCCCCGACCGGGAAGGGCACGTTGTCCAGAAAAACCGCGTCGGTCGTCGCCAGATCCGGGACCCGGAGTAGTGACCGGGTGGTGAGCTCGACCCGGGGAGCCCGGCTGATCTCCAGGGCCCGGGTCAGGAAGGGTGTGCTCGCCTCATTCTGGATGAGCAGAACCCGCAGGGGACGCTCACCGGTGGCGACGAAGCGATAGGTATCGTCGAGTAACAGCGAATCGGCCGGCTGCAACCGGACTTCGCCGCGCGCGTTGCCGGGCGGGACCTCGACCGGGTCGAACACCACGGCCACCACTCCATCGCCCGGCACCGACAGGTCACGAGCCTGCACGACGCGCCCGTTGATGAGGAGGGAAGCCTGGGTGGAGAGCGGCCGGCTGAGCCCGGTGGCCGCGACCCGGGTGCGCACCGCGATCCCGGCCCGCCCCCCGGTCCCGGTCGGGGTGACCTCGGCGCCGATGACCGCGAGATTGGGCGCCGGCCCGCCGGCCACGTCCACCCGCCGGAGGACGGTGCCTTCGGGCAGCGGGTCGAGGTCTTCCCCACGCCACCCGGTCCGCTGGAAATCGCTGACCACCACCGCCTCCCGGCGCGGCAGATGGGTCCCGCCTAACAACTCCGCGGCGGCCCGCAGGGCCGGCCCGTAGCGGGTCGTGGCAGACCCCGGCGTCGCGCCATCGATCGCGGCTCGTACCAGGGCCCGGTCCGAGCCCGGCCGGGCGACCACCGCGGCCTGCTCGTCGAACAGCACCAGGGCGGCGCGGTCATCCCGGCCCAGACCCTCCAGTGTCTGTCGAGCCGCGGCCTGGGCGCGGGCCCAGCGGCTGCCGTAGCCCATGCTGGCCGAGCGGTCCAGCAGGATCGCCACTTCCCGGCCCTGGGCCCCGGGCGCGACCAGAGGTGTGTCGCCGCCCCGGAGGAAGGGCCGGGCAAAGGCTAGCACCAGCAGCGTCACGACCAGCACCCGAAGCAGGAACAGCGGCCAGTGCTGGATCTGCTGCCGCCGCACCTCCCGAAACGGGATCCGCCGCAGGAACATGAGCGAGGGGAATCGCACCGGCTCCTTGCGCTCCCGATGGCGCAGGTGCACCAGCACCGGAATCGCCAGCGCCGCCATGCCGGCCAGAAACGCAGGAACCAGAAACGCGAGTGGGTTCACCGGGTCCGCCTGAGCTCGTGACGACGAGCCAGGTAGGAATGCAGGGCAAAGTCCAGCGGCTTGGATGTATCGATCACGTCATAATCGACCCGGGTGGCGGCCATGTGCCGGGACAGCGTCTCGAGGTGCTCTCTCACCAGCTCGCGGTAGCGGCCCCGCAGATCCTCCGGCACCACCGGAACCCGATCCCCGCTCTCCAGATCTTCGAAGGTGGCCGCGGCTTCGAAGGGGAAGGTCATTTCCGCCGGATCGAGCAGGTGAAGGGCCAGCACATCCGAGCCGCCCGCCCGGAGCAGCGCGATCGCGTCGCGCACCCGGTCGGGTTCCTCGTAAAAATCGGAAATCAGCACCACGATGCCGCGCCGGGTCAGCCGTTCCGCCACTCGCTCCAGCGGCGCCACCAGGCTGCCCTTGACTCCCGGCTGCAGCTGGTCGAGGACATGCAGGATGGTCTGCAGCTGGCGGGTGGACGGGGGAACGTGTTCGACAATGTTCTGGTCGAACAGCACCAGCCCTACCCGGTCGCGCTGCCGGGCCGAAAACCAGGCCAGACTCGCGGCGAGAAAACGGCCATAGTCGAGTTTGCTGACCCCGCCGCTGGAGTAGGTCATGGACGGTGAGATGTCGAGCAGCAGCATCACGGACGCATTGGTTTCCGCTTCGTACTCCTTGACATAGAAACGGTCGGTCCGCCCGTACACCCGCCAGTCCACCTTCCGGATGTCGTCTCCGGGCATGTACTGCCGGTGCTGCGCGAACTCCATCGACAGCCCCAGGCGGGCGGCGCGGTGCACCCCGTGCAGAAACCCGTCCACCACCGTACGGGCCAGCAGCTCCAGGTTCCCGATGGCCGCGAGGACCTTGGGATCGAGGAACGTGGTGCTGGGAAGCTGGTCGTGGATCGGCACGATCAGAGCCCGGAACTCGGTACCGGAACCGCCTCGATCAGCTTCTCGACCACCTGGTCGGTGCTGACCCGCTCCGACTGGGCGTGGAAGTTGAGCAGCAGCCGATGGCGGAACACCGGCTTGGCCAGCGCTCGAATATCCTCGAAGCTGACGTGATAGCGTCCGTGCAGCAGCGCCCGCGCCTTTCCGCCCAGAATCAGGCTCTGGGGGGCGCGCACGCTGGCGCCGTAGAGCAGATACTGCTTGACGAAGTCGGGGGCATCGGCTTCGACCGGCCGGGACCGCCGGGCCAGGTGGACCGCATAGCGCACCACCGGATCGGCCGCGGGGACCCGTCGCACCAGATCCTGAAAGCCCAGGATATCCGCGCCGCTCAAGGCGTGGGAGAACGACGGGGTCTGGATCGCCGTGGTCCGTTTGACGATCTCGATTTCCTCGGCCTCCGAGGAGTAGTCCAGAATCACCTCGAACATGAACCGGTCGAGCTGGGCTTCGGGGAGGGGATAGGTCCCTTCCAGCTCGATCGGATTCTGGGTGGCGAACACGAAGAAGGGCGGATCGAGGGTGTAGGTGCGCCC
Organism: Gemmatimonadales bacterium; assembly: GCA_036396495.1. Taxonomy (GTDB): domain Bacteria; phylum Gemmatimonadota; class Gemmatimonadetes; order Gemmatimonadales; family GWC2-71-9; genus SZUA-320. The sequence continues at coordinate 2,421 of DASWKS010000616.1, read as the reverse complement.
CAGCACCGTCACCCGCCGTTCCTGCATCGCCTCCAGCAGCGCCGACTGGGTCTTGGGCGGGGTCCGGTTGATCTCGTCCGCCAGCACGATGTTGGCGAAGATGGGGCCGGGCGTGAAGGTCAGCCGGCGCCGTCCGGTGGCGGGATCGTCCTGCACGATGTCGGTGCCGGTGACATCCGACGGCATCAGATCGGGGGTGAACTGGATCCGGGAGAACTTGAGGTCCAGTGCCTGCGCCACCGAATGGATCAGCAGCGTCTTGGCCAGACCGGGCACGCCCACCAGCAGGCAGTTGCCGCCGGCCACGAGGCCGATGAAGACCTGCTCGATGACGTCGTCCTGACCCACGATGACCTTCCGGAGCTCGGCCAGGATCTGGCCGTAGCCGGTCTTCAGCCGCTCAGCGGTGCGAAGGTCGTCGGGGGGCGCTTCGAGGGTGGTCACGTCCGATCCTTTCGGTACAGGAAGCGGGGAGCAGGGAGCAGGGAAGGTGGGAAGGTTACCTGCCTCCTGTTCCCTGGTCCCTGGTCCCTGGTTCCTGTTTCTCAGTGAGTCATGGCGTAGATCACGTAGTTCACGCCCAGCTTGTACGCCTCGTTGGTCAGCTCGATCGGGGCGAAGTCGGTGTCCGACCACTCCCAGTACTCGGCGATGTCGCTGTTGTAGTTGACCATGGCCAATAGGCGCTTAGCGGGATCATTATCCTCGAAAATGCCCCAGAACTCCGACACGCCACGATACGATACGAACTCAAGCGACTCAATCCGGAAAAACGAGTCGAAGATCGGGTGGCTGGCATCGAGCCGAACCAGCCGCGCATTTGGCAGCACGAGCCGCATCTGCCGCTCGAAGTTGTACCAATGGTTTCCCTCAAAGTCATCGAAGATCAGGAACCCGCCCTTGAGCAGGTAGTTCCGGAGGGCCTCGGCTTCCTTCTCGTTCACCGTCCAGAACCCCGGCTCGCTGATGTAGGCGATAGGGTACTTGAACAGCTCCGGGTCATCGGCCATGAGCACATTACCGCCACCCAGGTAGGCCTGAACCAGGCTCAGCTCTTTCAGGATCTTGCTGAAGTGCAGCTCGGCCCGGGGATAGTCGTGATTCCACTTGGGGTCCCGGCCCCCGAAGGTACCGTCACCGAATCCACCCGAGCCAGGGTCATAGCGAATTCGCAGGAAAGTGAACTTGCCGTCATAGGCGGCGTTCGGCAGCGCATCCGAATTCCGTCTCCGCTGAGCCAGCACGCTACCGGCCCCGAGCAGAAAAAGCAGGATCAAGACGGAGCGAACCGCCTTGGACCAGCGTCGCCCTTCGACCGCCTTCGACCGCCTTCGACCGCCTTCGACCATTGGTAGCCTACCTTGGAATACGCAAAAGCAGTTCCTGGGCTCGTTCGAAAGACGGCGCCACCTCGAGCGCCCGCAGCACTTCCCTCCGAGCCGCCGCCATATCACCCGCCTCGAACCAGGCCAGCGCCAGCTGGTAGCGGGCCTCGGCCTGATCCACGGGATTGAGGGCCAGCACCGCCATCCGCTCGCGGGCGACCTTGCGCCAGTCCCCGGTCCGGGCGTACAGCGTGGCCAGCCGGTCGTGGAGCGCCGGCTCGCGTGGATCGATCCAGGCCGCCCGCTCCAGCGCCGCCGCCGCCCCGGCCGCGTCGCCCAGCTTTTCCCGCACTTCCGCCTCGGCAATGTTGGCGTCGAAGTCGGTCTCGGCCAGCGCGGTCAGGCGGCCCAGCTCCTGGGCGGCCCGCCTCAGGTCGCCCCGATCGCGATGGATCTTCGCCAGATGCCAGTAAGGATTGTCGCGCTCGGCGTACCCCGGGAAGAGGGCCCGGGCCTGCTCGAACCGGGTCGTCGCCTCGGCGGTGTTCCCGGCTCGGAGGACCGCCAGCGCCGCCGTGAGCTCCCGCTGGAACGGCCCATCCCGCTCGCCCCCGCCGATGGCATCGAGCGACTTGGCGAAGCGCTGCCGCATCCAGCCCTCGAATTCCCGGTCGAACCCGTCCGGCTCCACCTTGAGGGCCCGTCGGAAGACCTCGGCCGTGCCCAGCCCGCCGCGATAGCCGTCGAGCATGGAGCGCAAGGCGGCCTGTCCCCGGGTCTGTTCGATCATGTCGCAGACCAGTGAGGCCTGGTAATAGGCGTGACCGATCTGCTCCGGGTAGGTCGGTCGAACGAAACCGTCGTTCAGCCGGCTGACCGGGAGCAGCTTGTTCTGTTTGAGCGCCGCCAGAAAGGAGAGCCGGACCCCCTGTCCCCAGCCGGCGCGGGCCTTGCGCTCCTCGTGCACCGACAGTCCTTCGGAGAACCAGCGGGGAATGCGATGATCGGTGGCGCCCAGGGTGAACGTGTGGGCCAGTTCGTGCCAGAGGGTCGACCCGAAATTGAAATCTCCCCTGGGCCGGGCCGAGGGCGCGTC
>DASWKS010000615.1:0-4948 GCA_036396495.1 Gemmatimonadales bacterium | reverse complement strand
GCGGCCGACCTGGCGCGGCGGGCCCCCGCCGACCTGGAACTCGCCTACTTCCTCAGCAGCGGTTCCGAGGCCGTAGAGGCGGCGCTCAAGCTGGCTCGGCAGTATTGGGTGGAACGGGGGCGCAGAGAGAAGGTGAAGGTCCTCTCGCTCACTCCCGGCTATCACGGCAACACCCTGCTGGCCCTGTCGGCGTCGGGGCGGCCTCGCTACCAGGTCTACTTCCACGGCTGGCTGATAGGCGTGCCGCGGATCCCGGCGCCTTACGCCTACCGCTGCGAATGCGGTGGAAGATCCGCGATCTGTGAGGTGTGCTCGGGCACCGGGCTAGAGGTCGCTATCATGGAGGAAGGTCCGGAGACGGTCGCCGCGTTTATCGCGGAACCGGTGGGCGGCTCATCGACCGGGGCGTCATTGCCGGGACCGGAATACTGGCGCCAGGTACGCCAGATCTGCGATCGCCACGAGGTGCTCTGGATCGCGGACGAGATCCTGGCGGGAGCCGGCCGGACCGGCACCTGGTCGGCGCTGGAACCGTACGGGGCCGTGCCCGACCTGATGACGTTAGGCAAGGGCATCACCGGCGGCTACGCTCCACTTTCCGCGGTGCTGGCACCCCGTCGCATCATCGATGTGCTGGCGCAGGGGTCGGGATCACTGCTGCACGCCCAGACCTTTTCCCACCATCCGGTGGCGTGCAGCGCCGGCCTGGCGGCGCTCGAGTATCTCGACCGGCACGACCTGGTGACCCGAAGTGCCCTGATGGGCGAGTTGCTGCACCAGCAACTGCAGCCATTGCGGGAATTCCCGATCGTGGGAGACATCCGCGGCCGGGGCCTGCTGGCCGGCATCGAGTTCGTGGCCGACCGCGATTCGCGCCGGCCGATTCCCCGATCGGAGCGGTTCGCCGAACGCTTCGCACAGGCCGCCATGGATGCCGGCCTGGTGGTCTGGCCCAACACCGGCCATGCCAATGGGGTAGACGGCGATCTGATCATGCTGGCGCCACCGTTCGTGATTACCGAAGCGGAAATCGACGAAATCGTAACCCGCCTGGTGGCGACGCTTCGACAGCTTTCCCAGCCAATCCGCGGATGACATCGACCACGCCGAGCGCCACCGACTGGCGCGGCCGCATTCCACTCCTGGCCTCGCACATCCCGATGAATCACTGCTCCCAGGCGCCCCTGACCGACCTCACCCGGGCCGCGGCGGAGCGGTATCTGGAGTCATGGAACCGCACCGGCATGGACTGGGACGCGTGGATGGAGGAGGTGCGGCGGGCGAAACAGGACTTCGCCCGGCTGGTGAACGCTTCCCCCGATGAGATCGCGGTCTTCAGCTCGGTGTCGGAGGCCACCAGTGCCGTGGCGAGCGCGCTCGAATTCACCCACCGCCCCAAGGTGGTCGTGTCGGAAGCCGAGTTCCCCGGCGTGGGACAGGTGTGGCTGGCGCAGCAGCGCCGGGGGGCACGGGTCGTTTGGGTTCCGCTCCGGGGCGGGACCATCGATCCGGCGGACTACGACGGCGCGATCGACGGCGACACGGCAATCGTCAGCGCCTGCCATGGCTATTACCTGAACGGGTCGGTTCAGGAGCTCAAAGGGCTGGCGGCGCGGGCGCACGCGCGGGGCGCCCTGCTCTACGCCGACGCCTACCAGACCCTGGGCGCGCTGCCGGTGGATGTGAAGGCACTCGACGTCGATTTCCTCGCCGGGGGTTGCCTCAAGTTCCTGATGGGGACCGCGGGCATCGCGTTCCTGTACGCGCGGCGGGAGCTGGTGGAATCGCTTTACCCATCGGTCACCGGGTGGTTCGGCCGGACCGATCCGTTTGCCTTCCGGGTGAACCAGCTGGATTGGCCGCCTAACGCCGCTCGGTTCGACACCGGGACGCCGCCGGTGATGAACGCTTATATCGCCCGCGCCGGTATGCAGATCGTGGCCGAAGTGGGCCTCGAGCGGATCAGGGCCTGTCATCTGCTTCTGGCCCGGCGCCTGATCGAAGGCGGCCGGGCCCGGGGCCTCACGCTGCACGGCCGGTCGGAGGTCGAGGCCAAGACCGTGTCAACCGCGTTCGTCGTCTCCGATTCGCACACGGTGGAGGCGGCGCTCCGCGCCCGCGGCGTTCTGGCGTCCGCCCGCGGGCCGGTGATCCGCCTGGCGCCACACTTCTACAACACCATCGAGGATGTGGATACGGCGCTGGACGCCCTGGCGGCGGTCGTGGCGGGTCGGTGAGCCCACCAGCCGAGCGAGAGACCTTCGCTTCCCGCTTCGGCACGTTGATGACCATGATCGGCGTGGCGGTGGGCCTCGGCAACGTGTGGCGGTTCCCGTATATGGTCGGGCGGTTCGGCGGCGCTGCCTTCGTGTTGTTCTACCTGCTGGTGGTCGCGCTGATCGGCGTGCCGGCGCTGATGGCGGAATGGGCCCTGGGCCGCCACACCCGTCGCGGCACGGTCGGCGCGTTCGCGGCCGGCGGCCTACCCTTCGGCCGGCAGGTGGGATGGTTCTTCTTCTTCATCGTGGCCGCCGCCACCGGTTATTACTCGGCGGTGATCGGCTGGGTGCTCTACTACGCGGTCGGCGAGGTGGCATCGGCGTTGCATGTCAGGTTCGATCCGTCGGCCATTCTGCCACCGGGCGCCGGGTTCAACCTCCGGTCGTTCGTCCTCCAGCTGATCTCAACCGGGGCGGTGATCCTGGCCTGCGCGGTGGTCCTGCTGCGCGGGCTGAGATCGGGCATCGAACGGGCCAGCAAAGTGATCATGTCGTTGTTGTTCGGCATCCTGGTGCTTCTGGTGCTGCGTGCCCTCACCCTGCCGGGTGCAATGGCAGGTGTCGACTGGTACATCCTCAAGTTCCGGCTTGCCGACCTGACGCCCGGCGTCATGGTGGCCGCGATGGGACAGGCGATCTTCTCACTGTCGCTGGGCGGCACCTTCATGGTGGTATACGGATCCTACCTCAGGGCCACGGAAGACCTGGGTCGCAATGCCGCGTGGACCGCAGCGGGTGACACCGCGGCCGGATTGCTGGCCGGGCTGGCGATCTTTCCCGCGGTGTTCGCGCTGGGACTCGAGCCAGCGGCCGGACCGGGACTCCTTTTCTCCACCCTTCCCCGGGTGTTCGCCGCTATTCCCCTGGGATGGCTGTTCGGACTGCTGTTCTTTGCCGGCCTCTTCGGCGCGGCCTATCTCTCGGCCGTCGCGGCGTTCGAGGTGCTGGTGGCCGGACTCATCGACAACACCTCCATCAGCCGGAAGCGTGCCGTCTGGGCCATGGCCGCCGTCGTTTTCGTGCTCGCGATTCCACCCATGATCAACAACCGCATCTTCGTGCCCTGGGATCTCACCTTCGGCTCCGGCATGCAGACCCTCGGCGCCCTGCTCGCCGTGATCACGGTGGGCTGGTCGGTGAAGCGATCGGCCCTGCTCCAGGAGCTGGCGGGTGAAGGCCGCCCACTGGTTTCTCCCTGGCTGGTCCGGTGGATCCGCTTCGGGATTCCCGCGGTCATCCTGCTGGTCGGAATCTGGTGGCTCATCACCAGCGTGTTTGAGTCCACCGCGGCGGTGTAACCGCCAGTCGGAAGGGTCGGAAGGGGTTGGAAGAGTCGGAAGGGTCAGGCGGCGCTGACAGCGGTTTCCGGCTTGACGCCGCACCGGACGCCAGGTTGATTCGCGGACACCAGCCACGCCCCGGAGCAGCGTCGCACATGCCTGTTTCCATCACCAGCTCGCGCCTCATCTACAACGCCCTCAAGGACAACGGGGTCCGGATCGTGTCGGCACTTCCGGAGACCTGGCTGGTCCATCTGATCCGGATGGCCGAGGAGGATCCGGAGATGACTCTGGTGCGGCTGGCCAAGGAAGAGGAAGGCGTCGGGGTTTCCGCGGGGGCCCACCTGGCCGGCGTCAAATCGGCGATGCTGATGCAGAACCATGGCTTTCTCGCCGCGGTCAACGGGATCGTCTCCTGTGCCCAGCTCTACCGGATTCCGCTGCTGATGCTCATCAGTCACCGGGGCGAGTTCGGCGAGGCCGATCCCTGGCAGACCGAGGGAGGCGGGGTCACCGAGCACGTGCTCGATGCGCTCCGGATCCCGCGTACCCGGCTGGACGCGCCGGACCAGGTCGGCCGTCGCATTGGCCAGGCCCAGACGCTGGCGTACGCAGCCGGACGGCCGGTGGCGCTGCTGCTGTGCCGCGACCTGATGTGGGAGGATTGATGCGGCGGCTCGAAGCCCTGGAAGCGGTGTACCCGGAGCTGGAGCGGTCGGTGGTGGTGACCATCATGGGGGCGGTTGCGGCTGAGCTCCAGTCGATCGGTCACCGGCCGAATTTCTTTTATCTGCTCCACGCGATGGGGTTGGCTTCCTCCATGGGTCTTGGCCTGGCGCTGAGCCGGCCCGAGCTCAGGGTGGTGGTGCTCGACGGCGATGGGTCGGTCCTGATGAACTTGGGCGGTCTGACCACGCTGGCCCGCTACCGGCCCCGCAATCTGGTGCACGTGATCTTCGACAACGAGAGCCTGCTCTCGGTGGGAGGATTTCCCACCGCCACCTCCACCGGGAGTGATCTCGCCGCCATTGCCGCGGCCGCCGGCGTGCCCCGGACCGCCACGGTCCGTACCGTGGAGGAGTTTCGCACCGCGTTCACCGAGGCCCAGGCGGCGGAAGAGACGACCACGCTGGTGGCCAAGGTCGAGGCGGTGGGCCCGTTGGGGTACATCACCGATCTGCCGATGCTGGAGAATCGCTTCCAGTTCCAGCGCTACCTGCGCGGCATCCAACCCCAGGGATAGTCATGTCGTTGCTCAACCAATTGGTCGAAGCTTTGCGTGGGGGCCGGGTCCGGATCGTGGACCTGACCCAGCCGCTCGGCCCCGAGACCCCGGTGATCGGCCTGCCGCCCCAGTTCGGATCGTCGCCCGGTGTGACGCTGGAGCTG
>DASWKS010000614.1:0-4096 GCA_036396495.1 Gemmatimonadales bacterium | reverse complement strand
TTTACTATTGTGAATATCGCTCGTATTGTGACCATAAACAAGACTGTGTTGATGACTGGGGAGCAGGCCAAAGGGCAGCAGGGTAGAACTGCTTCCATTCTCCGAGCGTCAAACACGTGTCGAACCCGGAGTCCGGATGGGGGGGAGTGCGGACGAAGAAGGACTGATTGCCCAAGTCCTGGCGGGAGACCGTCAGGCCGCCCGCACCCTATACGACCTCCACGTCCGGCGGGTCTATCGAGTGGTTTTTCGGCTGGTGGGTGATGCCGAGCAGGCGGAGGAGTGCACCCAGGACACGTTCGTGAAGGCATTCGGCCAGCTGGACCGATTCCGGGGTGACTCCAGTCTCAGCACCTGGCTGCACGCGATCGCGGTGTCGATGGGACTGTCGGCCCTACGGCGTCGCAAGCGCCGGTTCCAGCGGGAGACCGATCTGGACGATGCGGCCCATCTCTCCTCGGCCGATCCGGCCGGCGAGCCCGACTTGAGGGACCGGTTGCGGCAGGCGATCGATGGGTTGCCGGAGAAGCTCAGAGTGACGGTCGTGCTGCACGATATCGAGGGGTTTACCCACGCCGAAATCGCCGAGCTGACCGGCGTGCCCGAAGGGACCTGCAAGACCAGACTGATGGGGGGGCGGGCCAAGCTCCGCGAAGCCCTGGCCGCGTTCGCCCAGTGATTGGGAAGGAGTGGTGATGACGGACCTGGATGAAGGACAATTCGAGCGGTTGATGCGCGAGGCCGGAGCAGGCTACCGCACCCCACCGGAACCGCGGGTCGAGGCGATGTGGCGGGAGATTGAAGCCCGCAGTTTTGCGCCTCGACTCAGGCAGCGGTGGGGCGGTCGCCTGGCCCTGGCCGCGACCCTGATCCTGGGCCTGGGCATTGGCTTCCTGGCCGGCAGGAGCCGTCCGTCGCGAGCTACTCCCGACCAGGTCGCCTCGGTTGAGCCGACGGTGCAACTGGCCTCGACCGGCGCCACGCCGTTCGTGGGTGTCGCCACCAATTACCTGCAGCAGATGACCTCGTTGCTGATCGCGGTGGCGGGCGATCTCAAGACCGGGCGGGTACCGGGCGGGACCATCAGCCAGGCTCGCGATCTGCTTTCGACCACGCGGCTGCTGCTCGACAGCGGAACCGACGATCCCCGCTTGCGCGATCTGCTGGAAGATCTCGAGCTGGTCCTGGCTCAAGTGGTGCGAATCCAGAACAACGCCCAGATGCCCGAGGCCGCGCTCATTACGCAGGCACTGAACGAACGGGAGGTTCTCCCGCGTCTGACGTATTACCTGGCCGACAATGGCGTCGCGCCGGAATGAATACCGAGTGCCGCAGGCACTCCGTTCTCCCATGAGGCTCCGCATGCACCTCCGTTGCCTGGCTCTGATTTCGTTCGCCGCGGCTGTCCCTCTCGCGGCCCAGCAATCCCCCAGGGCCTGGAAGGGCAAGCTCCCGCCGGAGCTGCCTTACAAGGTCGAGTTCGACTTCCCCTTCAAGTTCGAAATGGATGGGTTCAAGCCCGGCCAATTCGATTTCGATTTCCCCTTCACGTTCGAGATGGATGGGTTCAAGCCCGGCGAATTCGACTTCGATGTGCCCTTCAAGTACGAGCTCGATGCGATGCGGGGCCCGGACTTCGAGCTCGATCCGGGGTTCAAGCTCGAGCCGGGGTTTCCCCTCGAGCGCCTGGGCCCCCGCGGGCAGGGGTGGCTGCACCGGGTGCCCCAGCAGGGCACGCCGGAGGATTCGGCCTATCGCGCCGCCCGCAACGTCCTGAGCCGGTACGAGTACCGCCGGGCCTCCGAGCTGCTGGGAAGCTTCGTGACCAAGTATCCCAAGTCACGCTACTCCCCGGCCGCGATGTACTGGCGCGCCTTCGCCCTCTACCGGGTGGGCACGCCCCAGGAGCTGGCGCTGGCGCTTCGGGTGCTGGACGAGCAGCGGCAGCAGTATCCCGAGGCGGTGGAGGATCCCGACGTGAGCGGCCTCACCACTCGGGTGTTAGGCGCGCTGGCGGGCCGGGGAGACGCCGACGCCACCCGACGACTCCAGCAGCAGACCCAGCAGGGCGTCCAGTCGTGCGACAAGGAGGACATGGAGGTCCGGGCCGAGGCGCTGAGCGCGCTGGTCCAGTCCGATCCGGCCAGCGCCGCGCCGGTGTTGCGACGGATCCTGGCGCGGCGGGATGAGTGCTCGGCGCCGCTCCGCCGCCGGGCGGTCTACCTGCTGGGACGCGAGGGCGTGGGTGGGACGCCGGAGGATCTGGTCGAGGTCGCCAAGAACGATCCGGATGGCTCGGTCCGTTCCGATGCGCTGTCTCGGCTGGCGCAGATGCCGGGGGACGGCCCGATCCGGCAGCTCGATCTGCTGCTGGTGGGGAGCAGCGACGAGCGGACCCAGCGGGCGGCGCTCGCCGCGCTGCGGCGCTCCGACCATCCCGACGCCCAACGGATCCTGCGCCGGGCGGTCGAGCGGGAAGACCTGAACGAGAATGTGCGGGCCGAGGCCATCCGGTCGCTGGGCCGGCGGCAACCATCGGGCGTCGTCTTCGCCGAACGGCCGGGCTCGGCCAAGTATTACCGACAGAACCAACCGACCCTCACCGCGGAGGAAGTGACCCTGCTGCGGGGGATCTACGACAAGTCCACCTCGCGGACGGTGCGATCGGCCATCCTGGAGAGCATCGCGAGGGGCGGCGGCGCCGCCGGCGATCAGTGGCTCACCAGCATCGTGCGGGACCAGAACCAGGAGCTGCGCCACCGGAGCGCGGCGTTAGGCAGGCTCCGCCGCTCCGACGTCCCCATCGAGGAGTTGTCGAAGCTGTACGACGCCCTGAGCGAACGGGAGCTCCGTTCCGAGCTGATCCGGATCCTGGGTCAGCGGGAAGAGCCGGCCGCCACCGACAAGCTGTTCGAGATCGCCAAGACCGGCACCGATCCGGTCATCCGGCGGAGCGCCATCAACGCCCTCAGCCGCAAGAAGGATCCCCGCACCACGAAGCTGTTGCTGGACATGGTGGAGAGGTGACCATGCGACCCCTGCCCCTGGCGCTCGGCGCCATCCTGATCGGCTTCCCGGGCGGACTCCGCCTGGAAGCGCAGTCCCTCGAAAGCCGGATCGCGGCCCGGCAGGACGGCCTGGTGGGCCTGCAGTTCGCCTCCCGGCCCGACGCGTGCGGTTTCGGCAGCTCTTACATCCGAATCGGAAACGGCACCTTCATCGGAGAAGGAACCTGGGTCACTTCGGACGGCGACCTGGACGGCCACAGCAACTGCGAGCGGGGCCCGGTGCGGGTACTGCTCTCGCGGGCTGAAGGCCGCACGGTGAGCCTCAAGGTCGGAATCGGGGGCGGCGCCTGGCCGGCGGGAACCAGCGACATCGGCAGCGTGGGTGCGGCCCAGGCGGCCAGTTACTTCCTGGCCCAGGCAACGGAGCTGGACGGACGGCTGGGAAGAGAGGCGCTGCTGCCCGCGGTGCTGGCCGACAGCACCCCGGTGTGGCGGGGACTGCTCGACATTGCCCGGAACCGCGGGTTGTCGCGAGGGCTCAGGGAAAGCGCGACGGGGTGGCTGGGGCGGGAAGGGAGCAGCGCCGGAGCGGAGGCTCGCGAGATCGGGACGGCGTTGAACCAGCTCGCCTCCGATCGGGAAGAGCCGGCCGGCCTCCGGTCGCGGGCGGTGCAGTCTCTGGCCCGCATCGAGGGTCATGGGACCGCTTCGCTTATCACGCTGGCTGACGCCCAGGATCCGGTGGTGAGCCGGGCGGCGTTTCAGGCGTTGGGACGGAGCTCGGACCCGCGAGCCCGGGACGTGCTCCGCCGCAAGGTGCGCGATGGCAGCGTCGCGGAGAACCTGCGGCACGAAGCGATCCGGGCCCTGGGAAGCCGCGATGCGTCCCCGGCGGATTACGCGCTCCTGCGGGAGATCTGGCCCCGGCTAACCGATAACCGATCGCAGGACGCGGTCATCGATGCCCTGGGCGAAGCGGGTGGTAGCGAGAATCTGCGGTGGCTCATGGCACAGGCCCGTGACGGGGCCACCGCCTCATCCGATCGGGCCCGAGCAGTCCGTGGGGCGGTGCGAGCCGGAGCCCGAAC
>DASWKS010000613.1:0-10157 GCA_036396495.1 Gemmatimonadales bacterium | reverse complement strand
TACTCGCCCGGCACGGGACTCAAAGTCGGCGGGGACATCATGGGCATGTACCCGCTGTACTACTGGCGCGAAGACGCTGTCACCCTGGTCGGGTCATCGGCGGCGCTCTTCCCTCGTCATCCCGCGTTTCGCTTTGAGCTGGACCGGGCCGGGCTGGCCGGCGTCCTCACGACCAACGGGCTGGTGGCCCATCGTTCGATCTATCGGGACGTTCGGCGGATGCCGGGCGGAGTGCTTCTTGACGTCCCGACCGACGGTCCCACGCTGGAACGGGTGCAGTTCCGGTTTCCCGAATCCGATCGGTATTACGATCTGAGTTTCTCACAACACATCAGGATTCTGTTCGAGACAGTCGCCGACGTGATGCAGCGGCATGTTCCGCCCGCCCGGGAGACCGGACTGCTGCTGTCAGGCGGCCTCGATTCCAGAACCCTGGCCGGATTTCTGGCGCGGCAGGGGACACCTACCGTCGCTTGCACCATGGGATGGCCGGGAGACTACGACGCCCGCTGCGCCGGCCTGGTCGCGCGCGAGCTGAGAATGGAGAATCATCTCTGGCCCGACCAGCCCGCGGCGGCGGAGTCGTTCGCCCGGGTCAAGTCGCGCTGGGAGCATCTCTCCAACGGTTTTCACTGGGAAGCGCCCTGGCAGCTGGCGGGACAGCTCGCCGAAACCCCTTCCCGGGTCGTTGCCGGTTTCGCCTTCGACATGCTTCTGGCACCGATCGTCGGCGCCGCCCAACACCTCGACAGTGATCTCTCGTCGGCATTCGAGGGCTCCTTTCCGCGGGCCAATGGCTGGGGCTTTCCTCCCGAGATGGTCGGGCGGTTGCTGGGAGACAGCCGGCTGGCGGCTCAGGTACTCGAGGATCTACGAAGTGATTTCGTGAGTCGCTCGCGGCTGGCGGGGCGGGCGGCTTCCCAGTTCGTGCTGGGCAACCGGGCTCGCTACCATCTCGGCGGAATGGTCTGGCCGATGAGCTTTGGTTCCTGGCCGGTGCTGCCGGTATTGGATCGGGCGCTACAAGGGGTTATCGGTGGTATTCCGCTGGCCAGTCTCATCGAGCGGAGGGCTCAAAGCGAACTGGTCCGGACCCACTTTCCCAGGCTGGCGCGGATCCCGCTCGATCGGTTTTCGGGAAGACCCTTCCCGCTCGATCCCTCTCTGGCTGACCAAGTGAGGCAGGGATTGAGTCGTCGATGGGAGCGGCTGATGGTGGCGCTGCCCAGGCACCGTGGCCCCGAGCGACGCCATCATTTCCGCACCGCCGACCTCAATGGCCCGTCCTGGCGGGCGATTCGCCGTGAAGCTGAGAAGAGCCGCCTGGCCGCCACCGATCATATCGACCGCGAACTGCTGGACCATTTTCTTCCCGGGCCCGACCAGGAGGTTCGAGTGGCGAACGTCATCAAGGACTCCGCCAAACTCAAGCTGCTGCTGGGCTTCATGCTCTGGGTGGGCAACCGGGGTGATCAGGACTCACCTACTATTCTGGATGACTGATCGTGGGGGGCGCCACCAGGGCGCAAAGTGCCCCGAAGTCCTCATCTTTAGCTCGGTTGTTACCGCTGGCCGGAGGTCATGAGTGACCCGTCGGACGCTGCTCGGTCGAGGGTTGGCGGGAACTGGCTTGGCGCTGCTGCTTCACGGCGGGTATTACGCCGTGCAGTGGTACCGCGAGGATCGGATTATCGATGGTCGAATGTTAACACAAGTCACCTCCGTGCCGCCCGAACAGCGGCTGGAGCATTCGCTGCGAGTGGCCTTCAATATTCCTCCTCACAAGTCACCGGCCCCGGCGCCGGATTACAGGCTGGCGAACCCCCTGCTCAAGGTGTTGGGGCCGCCGGCCAGCCGCATTTATGAGAGCGGTGGGCACTGCGGTCGCCGGGCCCGGTTGCTGATCGTGCTCCTGGGGAAGCAGGGGATTCCCGCTCGCAAGATCCACCTGGTGAATCAGAACTACGCCCGTTTCGGGCATGCGAGCGAGTACGTGCATGCCGTGGTCGAAGCCAAGGTTCAGGACCGTTGGATCGTACTCGATCCGCTCTACAACATCATCTACCGTCGCAGGGACGGCAGCTACGCCACCTTGGAAGAAATCCGAGCCGATTCTCAGGTCTTCCAACGAGGCTTGGCATCGGCCGATACCACGTTCTCGCCTTACTACCCGACGCTCTACACCTTCGGAGACTACCGGAAGTTCCTCTGGTCCTCGATTCCGGGGGGACGATCGGTCTACGATCTGGTGGCGGGCGCGATCGGGCCCGATCGCGCTCGAGAGATCCCTACTCCCTTGATGCTCGAGACCCCTTATCCCACGCTGGTCCTGATTTCGCTGTCAGGCGCGTTGGTCGCCTTGGCTGGCTGGGTGTTTCTGGTTGTCGGTCCGATCCGGCGGCGCGCTCCCGCCCCGCTTCCGTTCCCGGCCCGAACCTCCTAACTTCAAGCGTTGCATAGACGACCTTCGTTTTGGCTGGCGGTCGTGGCCTTCCTTGGCGTGCCTGACGCAGCGTCCGGGCTTGTGCCCATCGCCAGCCTGGAGAACAGCGAGTGACCTCCCATCCGACCGGTCCGCGGTCCGGCCGTCCGGCCGCTGCGGTACCTGCAGTGCATCTCGCGCCCCACGCGGCGCTCCTCATCGACTTCGACAACGTCACTCTCGGCATCCGCTCCGACCTGACCAAAGAGCTTCGGACCCTGCTGAACAGCGACATCATCAAGGGCAAGGTGGCGGTCCAGCGGGCCTACGCGGACTGGCGCCGCTACCCGCAGTACATCGTCCCGTTGTCCGAGTCGTCCATCGATCTGATCTTCGCCCCGGCATTCGGCACCAACAAGAAGAACGCGACCGACATCCGGCTGGCGGTGGACGCGATCGAGCTGGTGTTCACCCGGCAGGAGATCGGGACCTTCATCCTGTTGTCGGGTGACAGCGATTTCAGCTCGCTGGTCATCAAGCTCAAGGAATACGGGAAGTACGTCATCGGGGTCGGGATCCGCGAATCCGCCAGCGACCTGCTGATCCAGAATTGTGACGAGTACTACTCCTACAGCGACCTGGCCGGACTCACCAAGGAGGCGGATACCCCGTCCCTCCAGCGCGATCCGTGGGAGCTGGTCGTGGAATCGGTGGAGAAGATGGCGCGCGACAGCGACGTCATGCGCTCCGATCGCCTCAAGCAGGTGATGCAGCAGGTCGATCCCAACTTCGACGAGAAGAACGCGGGGTTCAACCGGTTCAGCAAGTTCGTCACCGAGGCGGGGAACCGCGGGCTCATCCGAGTGACCAAGCTCGACAACGGACAATTCGAGGTGGCCCCGGTCGCCGCGGCCGCTGCCGCCTTGCCGGCTCCCGCTCCCCGGCGTGAAGCCCCCACGGCGCCCGAGTCGGAAGAGAATGGACGCCGCGGCCGGCGGGGGCGGGGCCGGGGCCGGGGGCGGGACCGGAGCGAGCGGTCCGAGCCGCGACCGGAAACCCCCGCGCTGGCGGCCCGGGCCGATGGTCCGCTCACGCTGGCAGAGTCCTTCGACCTCATGCAGCGAGCCCTGGGTGAGCTTCGGGCCCCCGTGGACCACGACCGCCTTCGGGCCCGCATGGTGGCATTGCTGGGTCGCGAGGACGAGCTACTTGAACCATCCCGCTTTGCCCGGCTGCTGCGGCAGGCCAACGACGCTGAAGTGGCCGACGTGCGGCGGGCCGGAGTCGATGGCTACGAAGTGTCGCCTCATCGGTTGCAGCGTATGGCTCAGGCCGCGGTAGCCGCCGCCGCGAATCCACCGGCACGACGGGAGCGGACCGAGCCGCCGGCTGGGGCGGAAGCCACCGCGGAAACGCCGATCGCAGTGGCGGAGCACCCGCCGGCCGAATCACCGGCGGCCGATCCGGCGCGACGTCCGCCAACCCTCCGCTTCCGGCGCGGCAGCCGGGGCCCGGTGCGGTCGGTCGACGTGCCTCTGGTCGGCGTCGTCAAATTCGAGCCGGAAATCCCGGTCGAGAAGCCTAAGGCGCGGAAGCCTCGCAGCGAGACCGCTCCGCCCCGGGCCCGAAAGCCCCGCGGAGACCGGGCCGCTTCTCCCAAGGCCGAGTCGTCAGCCGTTTCCGGTGCGGTGGCCCCGGCGGCCAAGCCAGCCGGGCGGCCCCGGCGCCGCAGCCGCGCCAAGGCCAAGGAGCCCAAGCCGGAGTGAGGGACCCGCGAGTACTTCCGATCACCTTCTTTCATCGTCCCGCCCCGGTGGTCGCACGCGACCTGCTCGGGGCGGTGATGATTTCATACCTCGCGGGGGAGACAGTGGCGGGACACATCGTGGAGACCGAGGCGTATCTCGGCTATGACGATCCCGCGTCCCATGCCTGGCGCGGCCGGCGCCATCGCGGCAACGAGGGTATCTACTCGCCACCGGGAAGCTGGTACGTCTACCTGTCCTATGGAATGCACTGCTGCGCCAACCTGGTGTGTGGACCCACGGGCCTGGGAGCAGCGGTTCTCGTCCGGGGGCTGGTACCGCTCGAAGGCGTTGAGATCATGCGCCGCCGCCGGGCCGCGCGCAAGTTCCGTCATCCTGAGCGACTCGAAGGAGGGCCGGGGCGGGATGCAGCCCTCACAGACGGTCCGGGCAAACTCAGTCAGGCGCTCGGGATCACCCGGGAGCTGGACCGTCAGCCGATGCCGGCGTCGCCCGTAGTCGTCGTGGAAGGCTTCGGGGTCACGGACGACGAGTTGCGCATCACCCCGCGCATCGGCATCACCAAGGCGGCCGACCTTCCGCTGCGATTTCTGCTCGCATCTCGGCTACGCCACCGGGTGGCCTGAGCGGTTCTGCCGCGCCACCCGTTCGATCGCCGCGAGCTGCCGTTCAGCACTCAAGGAGCGGCGGTGGCGCGCGACGAATTCGGAGCCGTCGCTAGTCCCCGGCTCGACCTTCGCCGCCGCGATCTTCGCCATCGCCGACGCTAAGGCCTGGGGATCGCCCCGCTCGACCCGAATCGCCGGCGGATACTCCGACAGCAGACGTTCCAGCTCGCCCCCCTGTCCATACAGCAGGATACGCCGCCCGGCGGCGATGTAGTCGTAGGCCTTTCCCGGAATGTATCGGGCCAGGCGAGGGACATTGAACAGGAGCAGTGCGTCGCTGGTCCGCATGATCGCCTGGGCTTCGGAGAGCGGGACGTGGCCGATGTCTCGCAGCAGGGCCGGGCGGGAAAAGCGCTCCAGGAGCTGCTGTTCCGTTGTCGTCTTTCTGCCGACAAAGGCGAACTGGATCCGCTGGGCTGTGGCCGGAGTCAGAGTCATCACCCGCTCCAACGTCGCCAGGAATTCGGGCAGGTCACAATGCTCCGCCAGCAGCCCCAGGAATGCGATCGTGGCAACCCCCGGGGTCAAGACCGTTGCCGGGCTCGATCCAGAATGGTGCTCCTCCCAGCCATTGGGTGCCACCATGGTTCTGGCTGGTCCGAGCTGGGGAAAAGCGCTGATCTGGTGGGCCCGCTGGGATTCGGTGGTGAAGCACACCAGCGCCGCCTTGCTGAGGCAGCGCGCTTCCCAATAGCGGTCGACGTTGCCTACCCCGACAAACTGGAAGGGACATTCGGTCCACTCGTCGCGGTAGTCCAGCACCAGCGGAACATCCCATTCCCGGCTCAAGACCAGCGCGGCAACAAACTCGGCGAAGGGTGGCCCGGAGGCCATCACCGCCGTCGGCCGATGGGCGGCGCATTCCCGCAGTGCCGCCGTGATGATCGGTTCGATGTTCCCGAAGCCACCGCTCAGGCGGGGCGAGAAAAAATGACTGGGATCCCTCGCCGGGGGTGGCTCGAAGTGGGTCAGCCGCACCGAAGCAGGAACGCTCCGGACCAGCTCCAGACCGGCGTCTGATGGCTCAGCCGGAGCGAGCTGGCTGATGGCTGTGACCTGCCAGCCTTGCCTGGCCGCGGCCCGCAAGAGCTCGGTGGGACGGTAGACGCCGCCGTTGATCACCGGTGGAAGGAAACGGGCCAGCAGAAGTAAATGAGGGCTCTCATTCGCCGAGGGACGATGCGCTTCCCTGGAATGAGAGCCCCGTGTGCTAGCAATCAGTGATGCGGTTTGCTGCCAGGTCCGAAATGTATCGCGCGCTATTCCGGCCAGACGGCTGACGCCCACACGAGCCAATACCATGCATGAAGAATTGGCGCGTCGGCGTTCTCAGGCTAGTAGCCGCCGCCCTTGATGTCTTCCTTGGCCCGTCCCAGCCCAAACCGGAGCCCGAACAGGAAAGTATGACTGGGTCCGGTAAGCAGGTTGCCGCCCGCGGGCGACGTGGTGATCTGGTATTGGCCGTAGACCACCACTCGGCCACCCGCGCCGTACTGCAACCCGCCCACGAACGAGCCGAATCCAGTGGAGCTGCGCACCCGGACCACTGAATCCGCCAGGAATCCTTCCAGCGGTGTCGGAATGGTGCTCTCGACCCTAGTGCCTACCGTGTGCATCAGGCCGAACCCGACCCCGAGATAGGGCTCCAACTGGGCGCGAATCGGGAAGGCCATCAGAGACGCGGAATACTTGCGCACCCGATCGAAACCCGCCTGATGGATGGCGAAGACGTCGACCGTATCCGTCACGGTCTGGCCGTCTACGATGTCTTCGGTCTCCTGCTGATAAATGAAGGCGAAAGCGGACCCCTCCTGGTCGCCGAAGGACTCTTCGAAGGAGAGCATGACCCCGCCCCGCTTCCCCACCACCATGAGGTGCGCGCCCGCGCTCGGGAAGGTCTTGTAGTCCTGGGTCTGGGTCTGGGCCAGCAGGGCTCCCCCCTGGACCCCGAAATACCAGCGATAGGAATCGGGGCGAAGCTGTTGGGCCTCGAGCGACCCCACGCTGACCAGGGTGACGATGACGGACAGGGCCGCGATAAACACGCGCATGAGTTTGCCTCCGAGCGAGCTGCCAAACTTCGTTGTCGGGCTTCAGGTTGCGTTGCGTGCTGGACGCCGGACCCGGCGTCGGGGGTCACACTACGGCAAAGCTTGTGCTCGTCGAGGTCCTGCGAAAGCCTGGCTGGCTAACTCGTCCAAATCTGCGACACTTGGACGCTGAGTAGCAACCAAATGCCTGTCCCGACACACCATCTGGCGACGGATCCCGTCCCATAATAGGACACTTCATGGCGAAACGCGAGAGCCCACTTTAGCTGAACTCGAAGCCAGCCAGCCTCATGGCCTCGCAGCGTGCCTCGGTTTCCGCACGATCCCGACCCACCACCAATCCCCGCAAGGAAGGCAACCGATCGGGCCAGCCGGCCAGGGCCGGGTCGAACGAGGAGATCGGGAGCAGTATTCCCCGCGAAACCGCCTCGAGAGCGGATCGGCACATCTCCTGGTAGGGGCGCTGGCTGCGGAAGTTGGCCAGTCGGGCCAGGTATCCCTCGGGATGCCGCTCCTCGAGCAGCGGAAGGCAAAGCAGAGCCGGCGTGCTGGAGCAGAGCCGGAAGTTGAGATCGAAGACCAGGATTGCCCCATCGGGGAGGACGCCCATGTCGAACCCGGCGAACCCGACGTAGCCCAGCTCGACCGCCGCGGTCATGATCGCGCGTCCGAGCCCGACCGCCGCCTCCGGCGCGCCTAACGACGGGCCCATCCAGCTGCCGTGGAAAGCCCCATCCTCATCGACCACCTGGTCGGCCGACCCCACGTAATGGATGTCGCCCTCGGTGGTGGCGGCCCAGGTAACGCACATGGTGCGAACGAAAGGCTGGTACTCCTCCACCACGACCTGGCCGCATCCGGCCAGACGCGTGGGCAGCGAACGAAGTTGCTGGTCCGTTCGGGCCATCACCACCGCCCCTCCCGCGCCGGTGGAACGCGGGGTGGAGCCCTTGATCACCAGCGTCTCCCCCGGCCCCAACCGGAGGCCCGTGGCGGTCTCGATCGGCACGACCCGGCGGGGCGGACAGCACTCCGGCGGAACAAACCGGGTGAGATTGGCTTTGTCGTTGAGGTCCGACAAGAGTGTCGGGGGGATCCAGTACGCTTCAGCTGGAATCTCGTCGGGTGGGTACACGTGCTGAATTGCGAGCGTGGTGCCCGACTGCACCAGCGTGCTCAAGGTCGCGGCGTAGTCTTCGGCGCCGCGGTAGAGAATCGGCTGCTCCGGGACGGCGACGCCTGCGACCCGGAGCAGTTCGAGTCCGTCGGGCCGATAGGTACCGGCGGAGCAGAGCGGGGTGCCCTCGCCGATGATCGGCAACAGCACCCCGGTAAAGCCATCGCGAATGGACTCATCGCCGCGCCGGAGGAAATCGTACTGGCGCCACGACGACCGAATGAGGTAGATCACCTGGGGCCCGTACACCTCGGCGAGCGAGAGGCAGGGCGTGAAACTCATGCGGCTTCGCGGCCGCCCAGGTCACGCCGGAATCGTTCGACGGCCTCGCGCATGCGCTGCACCGCGGTCTCGAACCGGTTGGTGTCGCTCAACACCGGTTCCCGCTGAGCCAACGCCGCCAGCCGGTCGACCATGCGGCGATGGGCCCGCGCGGGGAAATCCAGCCGACCCAGGAGTCGGGCGGCCAGGCGGCGGGGCATCGAACGCTCCGATCCGTCGTATTCAGGCACTACGCAACTGATGTCGGCCACGATGCCGAGGGATTCCATCCAGTCATGCCACTTGAACGGCAGAAACTGGGGGTAAATCTGCATCGGGATCCATGGTATCCGGAGTGCATCCGCGACGATAGCGCCGTGCATGGCTTCCGCGATCACGATCTGGGAGCCGGCAATTTCGTTCAGAACTTCTTCGACGCCGCCCGCCGGATTGATGAATCGGAACCCGCCCAGGGCACAAACCCGCGGCCAATCGAGGAAGGGAACGCTGAGGTGATGTGGCATGATGGCCACGCCGTTGGGAGCGGAGCGCTGCACGAAGAGCGAGACCAGCGCGGCCGGATCGGTGATCGCCAGGTGTCTGGGAAGGCCCAACGCGTCGCAGGTGAGAGGGCCTCGGAGGAAACGCACGTCCCAGGTGGCATCGATTTGGGGGACCGTGCCGTATCCCACACCCGAGCCGAGGACATGCTTCATCGGGTCGGGCGGAACCCTGGTGTTGAGCAGGGTGCCGATGCCAAGGAACAGCGCGTCGGGACGGGAATCCATGACCCCGGTGAGCAGCCGGGGCCAAAGCCAGGCGTTCAGGTCATCCCCGAAGTTTCCCTTGGCGTCGCGATAGTAGTAGAGCTGCATCGAGGTCCGGTGGCTAGATCAATCCGAGCCGGGTGCCGACCTTTTTGAAGGCCGCCAAGGCTTCATCCAGGTCGTCCCGCGAATGGGTGGCCGAGATCTGACACCGCACCCGCGCTTGTCCCTTGGGCACCACCGGGTAGCCGAATCCGGTCACAAACACCCCCTCGGTCAGCAGCAGCTCGCTCATCTGGATCGCCGCCGCGGTCTCGCCCAGAATGACGGGGATGATGGGGGTGTGACCCGGTAACGGCTTGAAGCCGAGCTGCAGCAAGTTCTCGCGAAAGTAGCCGGTGTTGTCTCGCAAGTTGCGGACCCGCTCGGGGTGCGCCTCGAGATACTGTACCGCGGCGAGGGCGCTCGCCGCAACGGTGCAGGGGAGGGCATTGCTGAACAGCTGGGGCCGGGATCGTTGAGTGAGGTAGTCGGTGATTTCGGCCGACCCGGCGGCGAAACCGCCGGCGGCGCCGCCCAGCGCCTTGCCCAGGGTGGAGGTGATCAGGTCGACTTCACCGACCAGTCCGAAGTGCTCGGCGGTGCCGCGTCCCCGCTCGCCCAGCACGCCGGTCGCGTGCGAGTCGTCGAGCATCAGAATCGCGCCGTGCCGGCGGCACACCTCCAGCAGCCCCGGCAAGTCACAGATGGCGCCTTCCATCGAGAAGACGCCGTCGCTGATGACCAATTTGGTCCGGCGATCCCGGGCCGCGGCCAGGCGCTCATCCAGTTCTTTCAGATTACCGTGCTGGTACACCCCGGTCTGACACTTGACGATGGCCTTGGCGAGTCGGATCGCATCGATGATCGACGCGTGATTCAGCTGATCGGAGAGGACCAGGTCCTCCTCGCCCAGCACCGTGCCGGGAAGCGCTTCATTGGCGTTCCAGCAGGAGGTGAACGAGAGCGCGCTCTCACAGCCGACCAACCCGGCCAAGGCGGCTTC
>DASWKS010000612.1:0-1517 GCA_036396495.1 Gemmatimonadales bacterium | reverse complement strand
CCTGCGCGAGCGCAGGACAAGGCACGGCTAGGGCGGCGAGCACCGTCAGTAGGCGTTTCATGCACGAGTATTCAGCAGGAGACGTACCAATGCTAGCCACTACCTACCGCACAGGGGTAGTGGCATCTTTCGCGACGGTCTCAGAAACTTTTCACCCCGAGCCCAGTTCGAGGACCCCAGTGAAAGACGCTTCCCTCACTCCGATCAAGCCCGAGCGTGTGGCCGAAGAGCTGCGCAAGATCTGCAATCAGCGGGATTCCGGTCAGCTGGATCGGGATGAATACGAACATCGCTTTGCCCGGATGATCTCGGAGCTGCGCGACCGCAAGATCGACGGGACCCGGGCCGAGATCATGGCCGCGCTGTCGCCGCTTCGGGCCGAAGGCAAGGTGGACGCGATCGCGTGGGACCGGCTGACCAAGTCACTGGGCCTGGCGTGACCGGTTGGACGGACTGAGGGTCTGATGTACCGACGGATGATCGCTTGAGCCTCCTCCCACGGCGAACCACACCGACCGTTTGGGTCGGGACAGTGCCCATCGGATCCTGCCATCCGGTGGTGGTCCAGTCCATGACCAATACCGACACGGCTGACGTAGCGGCGACCGTCAGACAGGTAGCCGAGCTGGCCCTGGCGGGTAGCGAGCTGGTGCGGGTGACGGTAAACACCGATGAGGCCGCGGGCGCTGTGCCCGCCATCGTCGAGGGACTGGACCGCGCCGGCGTCCGGGTGCCGATCGTGGGCGATTTTCACTATAACGGACACCTGCTGCTCACCCGGCATCCCGATTGCGCGGCCGCGCTGGCGAAATACCGGGTCAATCCCGGGAACGTCGGGGCCCGCCGGGCCGACCAACATTTTCGCACCATCATCCAGCAGGCACTCCTCTACGGCAAGCCGATCCGGATCGGGGTCAACTGGGGTTCGCTGGATCAGCAGCTGCTGACCCAGATGATGGACGCCAACGCCCGGCTGCCGGAGCCGCGCGAGGCGCGCGACGTGACCATGGACGCCATGGTCGAGAGCGCCATCCGATCCGCCGCCTTCGCCGAGTCGGAGGGGCTGCCTCACGATCATATCGTGCTGTCCGCCAAGGTGTCCGGGGTCCAGGATCTACTGGACGTCTACCGGATGCTGGCCGCCCGATGCGACTACCCTCTGCATCTGGGACTGACCGAGGCCGGGATGGGAATGAAGGGGATCGTGGCATCGAGTGCCGCGCTGGCGCTGCTGCTGCAGGAGGGAATCGGGGACACCATCAGGGTGTCGCTCACCCCGGCGCCCGGGGGTGATCGCAGCGAGGAGGTCCGGGTCGGGCAGCAGATCCTGCAGTCGCTCGGCCTCCGCAGCTTTCTGCCCCAGGTGACCAGCTGCCCCGGCTGTGGCCGCACCACCAGCACCTTCTTCCAGGAGATGGCACACGACATCCAGGAATACCTGCGGGCTCGCATACCCGAGTGGCGGGAACGCCATCCCGGTGTCGCGGAGCTGCGAGTGGCGGTGATGGGATGCGTGG
>DASWKS010000611.1:0-5444 GCA_036396495.1 Gemmatimonadales bacterium | reverse complement strand
CCGATGGAGGGTCATGAGCCGCTGATGCCGCCCGGATTCCACCATTACGACCTGCACGTCTGGCTCTGGAAGAACAACCCGGAAGGGGTCTTCTCCCCGACCAACCCGGCGATCCGGTGTCCGACCAAGGGGTACTCGTTCGCGGAGTCCGCCCCGAAGATGGTGCACCCGCACAAGTAGGAGGAGACCCCGTGAGGAGTGAGCTGACAGGGATGACCGTTGTGGCGGCTGCGCTGCTGGCCGGATGCGCTCCTGCCACCGGCGAGAAGGCGATCTCCGACGCGGGGACGCTAGCGAGCTGGACCTGGGACTCCACGCTGGTCTTCCCCGGCGATGGGTCGCTCAGCCGCCCCGAGGACGGGATCGCGCTTCCCGACGGCCGGCTCATCGTGAGCGATCAGCTCCACGGGCTGCGCCAGATCGAGATCGACGGCACCAATATGCCGTTCGGGAATCTGGCCGCGGTCGGGTACAGTCACCATCCGCCGGCGCATAACGGTGGCGCCAACGGAATCAGCCTCGAACCCGGTGGTACCCACCTGCTTCTGGCCGACGTCTTCGGTGCCGCCATCTACCGGGTCGACGTGACGAGCGGGATAGGAGAGAAGGTCTATCAGCACCGCTATGGGATCAATGCCGCGGTGCGCGATTCAAAGGGGGCGATCTGGTTCACCCAGAGCGCCCACAATACGCCGGAAACCGGCGAGCCACGTCTCTGGGCGGCGGTCGACATTCAGCGACCCGAAGGGGCTCTCTATCGGCTGGGGAGCACTGACGGCCGGCTGAACCCCGAGGCGCAGCTCATCGTCGACTCACTGCTCTTCGCCAACGGCCTGGCAATCGACGAGAGCAACGGCCAGCTCTACCTGTCCGAAATGATGGCCGGCCGGGTGTGGCGCTATCGGGTGGACCTGGACGCAGGAACGGTGCACGACGGCTCGGTGTGGGTGGACAGTGTGGCGGCGGACAACCTGGAGCTGGATGGGCGGGGCAACCTCTGGCTGGCGCTGCCCCTCACCAACGAAATCCTGGTGGTCAACCCGACCACCGGTGCCCGCCACACTGCGTTCCGCTCGATGACGCCGGCGCAGCAGGCCGTGGTCGACGAGTTCATGCGCCGGGGGCAGGCCGGTACGTCGCGCATGGAGCTGTTCACCCCGGCCGTCTGGGCCCCCCTGCCGGGACCGATCACGGGATTGATCATGGGACCCGATGGTCCGGTCTATCTCACCGGACTGGGCAACGCCTTACTGAAACTCAATCGCTGACTCTCACCAGGAATGGACATGCAGAAGACCTTGTTCGCCGTCGCAGCAGCACTCCTGCTCCACGCGCCCGCCGCGGTGGCGCAAAAGACCGAGGTGATGGCCGTGGTGCGCCAATTCATCGATGGCTTCAACAAAGGGGACGTGGCATCTGCCCTCGTGACCTGCGCCGATCAGACCTCGATCATCGACGAGTTCCCGCCCTACGAGTGGCACGGATCCGGCTCCTGTGCCAAATGGGCCGAGGACTTCGACGCCTACGCCAAAAAGAGCGGGATGACGGGGCCAGTCGTCACCCTGACGACCCCCAAGCACGTCAACGTCGAGGGGGATCGGGCCTACGTCGTGGTTCCCTCCAGTTTCGAGTTCACCCAGAACGGCAAGCCGGTGAAGCAGACCGGCGCGACCCTCACGGCTGCGCTGCAGAAGACCGCCGCCGGGTGGCGGATCACCGGCTGGTCCTGGTCCACCGGTAGCTGAGCATGACCACCGCCGCCCGCGCCTGTCCGTCGTGCCGGACGCCGCTGCCCGAGGAAGCGCTCTTCTGTCTCCACTGCGGGACGGCTACTCCCACCGAGCCGGGCGTGCCGCCCCGGACCGAACTCACCGACGCCAGCGAAATCGCCCGGGTGCGGAAGGCGCTGGCCGGCCGGGGTTATTCGGTGGAGCGGATTCTGGGCGAGGGCGGCATGGCCACGGTGTACCTGGCCACCGACCTGAAGCACCGCCGCCAGGTCGCGGTCAAGGTAATGCGCCCCGATCTGGCCGCGACGCTGGGTGCGGAGCGGTTTCTGCGGGAAGTGGAGATCGCGGCGCAGTTGAGCCACCCGAACATCCTGCCGGTGCACGACTCGGGCGACGCGGACGGCGTGCTCTTCTATGTGATGCCGTACGTGGAGGGCGAGTCGCTGCATGAGCGCATCAAGCGGGAGACTCAGCTGCCGGTGCAAGAGGCGCTCCGGATCGCGCGAGAAGTAAGCGAGGCACTGGCCTACGCCCACGGCCGGAAGATCGTCCATCGCGACATCAAGCCGGCCAACATCATGCTCACGGCCGGCCACGCCCTGGTAGCGGACTTCGGGATCGCGCGAGCAGTGGGCGGCGCGACGATCACCCAGACCGGTTTCTCCGTGGGAACCCCGCACTACATGAGCCCGGAACAGGCCAGTGGGTCTGCCACGGTCGACGGGAGAAGCGACATCTACGCGGTAGGTTGCGTGCTCTACGAGATGCTGGCCGGTGAGCCGCCATTCACCGGGCCTACCGCCCAGGCCATCGTGTTGCGGAGCATGACCGAGGCGCCTCGTCCACTCACCGCCTCGCGGGAAGGGCTCTCGCCGGCCATCGAGGCGGTGGTGACCCGCTCGCTGACCAAAAACCCGGCCGACCGATGGCAGACCGCGGCGGACTTCGGCAAGGCGCTAGGCGGTGCGGAAGACCAGCTCCGGCTCGGGCCGATTTCCGGGGCCCGGACGCCGGCGGCCATGCCGATCGTCGCGACGGGGCCGAGCGCCGCCAAGGTGTGGGGACTGTTCTTAGGGCTCGGCGGGCTGGCGCTGGTCCTGGTCTACGGTCTGGTCCAGCGCTGGGGCCTTCCCGGCTGGGCCCTCGGCCTGGCGGTGCTGCTGTTCGCCATCGGCGCCCTGGTGCTGGCCGTGACGGGGAAAGTGGAGACCCGACGGGCCGCGGGTGGCACCGTCAGCGGGCTGGCCGCCCGGTTTACCTGGAAGAACGCGACACTGGGCGGCGTCACCGCGTTAGGCATGTGGGCCGTGCTGGCGACGGTGCTGGTGTTCCGCGGGCCGGCCGGCGCGACCGCGCCGGGGTCGGTGGTGCGACTTGCGGTGCTGCCGTTCGAGAACCGCGGCGCGGCCGAGGACAACTACTTCGTGGATGGCGTGGCCGATCAGGTGCGGGGGAAGTTGATGGGCCTGACCGGATTCCAGGTCACCGCGCGAACCAGCTCCGACCAGTATAAGGAGACGAAGAAGACGCCCCAGGAGATCGGCCGGGAGCTGGGGGTGGACTACCTGCTCACCTCGACGGTCTCGTGGATCAAGGCGTCCGGCGGCACCAGCCGAGTTCAGGTGGTCGCGGAGCTCATCAACGTGAAGACCGGGGCGGGGACCTGGCAGCAGAGCTTCGATGCCGATCTCACCGACATCTTCCAGGTGCAAGGCAGCATCGCCACCCAGGTGGCCGGTGCGCTCAACGTGGCGCTCGCCCCCCAGGAAAAGCAGGAGCTGGAAGAGCGGCCTACCAAGAACCTTGCCGCGTATGACCTCTACCTCAAGGCATTGGCAGTTCAGGGGAACGACCCGGCCAGCCTCCGTCAATCGATTGCACACTATGAGCAGGCGGTGGCGCTCGACTCCACCTTCGCGGAGGCCTGGGCCCGCCTCGGTCGTGTGCTGTCGAACCTCTACTTCAACAGCACGCCGAACCCGGAGGTGGCGGCCCGTGCCCTCCGAGCGGTAGACCGCGCCACGACGCTGGCGCCGGACGCGATCTTCACCCACTCGGCGCGGTCGCTGTACCTGAGCAACGTGAAGAACGACCAGGAAGGCGCCCGCTCGGAAGTCATGGCGGCGATGCGGCTCGCTCCCAACGACGCAGAAGTCCTGCGGATGGCCGCGGGCATGGAATCGTCGCGTGGGCGCTGGCCGGAAGCGCTGGCCCACGCCGAGCAGGCCGTGCAGGTCGACCCGCGTTCGGTGGGTGGGAAGGCGAATCTGTTCGGCTACCTGGTCAGCACGCGGAAGTATCCGCAGGCGCTCGCGCTGGGTCGGGAGATTCTCGCGGAGACACCCGGGAATCTCGGCGCGCAGGAGAACATGGCCTTCATCCACTTGATGCAGGGTGATCTGGCCGGGGCGCGTGGAGTGATCCGGGCAGTGCCGGCCGAGGTGCCGCGCACCGCGGTCGCGACCTATTTCGCGCTCTACCAGGATCTGTATTGGGTGCTGGAGGACGCGGACCAGCAGCTGGTGCTCCGGCTTCCTCCGTCCATGTTCGACGACGACCGGGCCATCTGGGCCACGACTCAGATGCAGCTCGCCACGCTCCGAGGCGACCGGTCGCTGGCCCGGGCGCTCGCGGACACGGCGGAGGCAGAGTTTGCCAGACAGATCCAGGCAACGCCGAACGATCCCCAGCGGCACATCTTCCGGGGGCTGGCCCTGGCCACATTGGGCCGGAAGGACGAGGCGATCGCGGAGGCGACCCTCGGGGCCAGCTTCAACCCGCTCAGCCGGGATCAGAACACCGGCGCGTACTACCAGCACCAGCTGATTCGAGTCTATCTCCTGGTGGGGGAGAACGAGAAGGCGCTCGACTTGCTGGAAGAGCTGGTCAAGATCCCCTACGTGCTGACGCCGGGGTACCTCCGGATCGATCCCAACTTCGCGCCGCTCAAGGGGAATCCGCGGTTCGAGAAGCTGCTCCAGGGAGAGTAGGCCCTTGGCCGACGCCCCCACGACACTGACAACGGCCCTCGCGGGCCGTTACCGGATCGATCGGGAGCTGGGCCAGGGCGGCATGGCGACGGTGTATCTCGCCCTGGACCTCAAGCACCAGCGCCAGGTGGCGGTGAAGGTCCTGCGGCCCGATCTCTCGTTGGGCAGCGAGCGATTCCTGCGCGAGATCGCCACCACGGCGGGCCTCCGTCATCCCCACATCCTGCCTCTGTACGATTCGGGAGAAGCCGCCGGCTTCCTGTTCTATGTCATGCCGCTGGTGGAAGGCGAGTCGCTTCGCGACCGGCTGAAACGGGACAAGCAGCTTCCGATCGAGGAGGCGCTCCAGATCGCCCGCGAGGTGTCGGACGCCCTGAGCTACGCCCACAGCCGGGGCGTGATTCATCGCGACATCAAGCCCGAGAACATCCTGCTCGAGTCGGGCCACGCCATGGTGGCGGACTTCGGCATCGCCCGGGCCGTCAGCGCGGCCGGGGGCGAATCACTGACCCAGACGGGCATGTCGGTCGGGACGCCGGCGTATATGAGCCCGGAGCAGGCGGTGGGGGACCGCGACGTGGACGGCCGGAGCGACCTGTACTCGCTGGCCTGTGTCGTGTACGAGATGCTGGCCGGGCAGGCACCCTTCACCGGTCCCACGGTCGAGAGCGTGGTGCATCAGCACATGGTGGCTGATGTCCGTCCCGTCACCCAGATCCGCCCG
>DASWKS010000610.1:0-16892 GCA_036396495.1 Gemmatimonadales bacterium | reverse complement strand
CGGTCGGGTTCGCCGGCTTCGATCGGCTGCCGCTGCTCGATATGAAGCGGGCTGCCGTGCTGGTCACCGGTCTCAGTGTCCTGGTGCCGTTTCTCACCGCCGTCATTACCGGGGTCGACGAGCAGGCCTTCCTGACCCCCGCGACGATCGGCGCCCGTCTGAGCGGCGTGGCCCCCGCGTTCCTGGCCCAGGCGGTCACCGGGGTGGTAGGACAGCTGGGCGGGATGCTGGTGGGATTTCTGGCGCTTACCGGTCTCACCCTGGGCACCATCGCTTGGCACCCGCTGCAACGGCTGGAACGCACCGAACGGCCCACCAACCCGCGCGGCAGCGCGGTGGTCACCCTGGCGGACGACGAGCCCGAGGTGGAGGAGGGCAACGGCTCCATGCCACCGCGGCTGGTCGTGCCCAGCCCCCGCAGGGCCAAGACCCCCAAGTCGGCGAAGGAACCACCGCCCCGGGTCGTGCCCCGGGAGGTCGCGGCCCAGCTGCCGCCCATCGATCTGCTCACGCCGCCGCCGCCCCAGGACACCG
Source organism: Gemmatimonadales bacterium (assembly GCA_036396495.1). GTDB lineage: Bacteria > Gemmatimonadota > Gemmatimonadetes > Gemmatimonadales > GWC2-71-9 > SZUA-320. Next base: position 16,358 of record DASWKS010000610.1, on the reverse strand, counting down.
CCGCCGATGCGGCCCAGCTCGATCGGCTGGGTGAGCTGTTGCTGGAAGCGCTCCGGACCTTCAAGGTGGACGGCAGCATCGCGGGGCGCACCAGCGGCCCGGTGGTCACCCAGTTCGAAGTGGTGCCGGCGCCGGGCGTGAAGGTGGGGCGGATTGTGGCGCTGTCCGATGATCTGGCGATCAAGATGCGAACCCCCAGCGTACGGGTCGCGCCCATTCCGGGGAAGGGGGCGGTCGGCGTCGAGGTGCCGAACCCCACTGCCCGGATCGTCACCCTGCGCGAGCTCCTGGCCTCATCCGAATGGGACCGCTCGCGCTCGGTGCTGCCGGTCGCGCTGGGCAAGGATCTCGAGGGCCGCCCGGTGATCACCGATCTGGCCAAGACGCCTCACCTGCTGATCGCCGGCGCCACCGGCTCCGGGAAATCGGTGACGATCAACACCATCATCACCGGACTGGTCTACCGTTACACCGCCAAGGAGCTGCGGTTTCTGATGGTCGACCCCAAGATGGTGGAGCTGTCGATGTACAACGCCCTGCCGCACATGCGGCACCGGGTGGTGACCGACAGCCGCGACGCGGCCACCGTGCTCAAGTGGGCGGTGTGGGAGATGGGGCGGCGCTACGAGCTGCTCCACGCCAATGGTGCCAGGAATGTCGGCGACTTCAACCACAAGGTGCACGAGGGGAAGGAGCTCCGCCTCCCGGTCCCGGCCGCCCGGACCCTGGCCACGGTCGCCGCGGAAGCGCCCGACACGCCGCCCCCGCCGCCGGAAACCACCGTCTACACCGAAGGCCTGCTGCCCTACATCGTCATCATCGTGGATGAGCTGGCCGACTTGATGATGACGGTGCAGGCCGAGGTCGAGACCCCGCTGGCGCTGCTGGCCCAGAAGGCCCGGGCCATCGGTATCCACCTGATCCTCGCCACCCAGCGGCCCTCGGTGAACGTCATCACCGGACTGATCAAGGCCAATTTCCCGAGCCGGGTGGCGTTCCGGGTGGCCTCCAAAGTCGACAGCCGGACCATTCTCGATCAGAACGGCGCCGAAGCGTTGTTAGGCAACGGGGACATGCTCTTCCTGCCACCCGGCAAGAGCGAGCCGCAGCGGATTCAGGGGGCCTACATCGCCACCGACGAGACCGAGCAGCTGATGCGCTGGTTCGACGGGCGCCGGGCAGCCGCCGCGGCGGCCGCCGCGGCGGAGCCCGACATTCTCGAAGTGATCCGGCTGCAGGAAGCGGACGACGACGAGGGCGGACCGGTCGAGCCCGGGGAGCGCGACCCGCTCTTCCGCCAGGCAGCCGAGATCTGCATCCAGAATCTGGGCGGCTCCACCTCGTTGCTGCAGCGCCGGCTCAAGATCGGCTACGGCCGGGCCGCCCGCATCATCGATCAATTGCACGAGGCCGGGATCCTGGGGCCGTCGGAAGGTGCCCGGGGCCGGGAAGTGCTGATCGGCCTTTCCCAGCTCGATGAGTACGCCTAACAGACTCAGTACTCAGTACTCGGTAGTTCCCAACACCTTCGTGAGTACCTCCGTGAGATTTCCCAGCCGGAACGGTTTGGGGAGTACCGCGCTGACGGCTCCCTCCAGGGCATCGCTGCGGGTCGGCTCATCCAGATACCCGGTCATCAGAATCACGGGCAGCTCGGGAGCGACCGCCCGGCTGGCCTGGGCCAGCGCGAGGCCGCTCATGCCCGGCATGCCGTGGTCGGTGATCAGCACATCGAACGCCTGGGGGTCCCGGCGAATGCGATCGAGCGCGGCCTCGGGAAGCTGGACCGCCTCGACGTGATATCCCAGATGGCGCAGCTGGGTCCCGGCCACGGCCAGCACTGATGCCTCGTCGTCGACCAGCAGGACCCGTGCGCTGGCTGGGCGCCTCCCCAGGGTCGTCGGCGCAACGGCGCCCGGACCCTGGACTCGGGGAAAGAGCATTTCGACCTCGGTACCTGCCCCGGGCTCGCTGACCAACCGGATTCGCCCCGCCAGTGCGGTGACGATGCCATGGACGGTGGAGAGGCCCAAGCCGGTGCCCTCGCCCGGTTCCTTGGTAGTGAAGAACGGATCAAAGGCGCGCTCGACCGTCGCTCGGTCCATCCCGGTCCCGGTGTCTCGCACCGCAAGTCGGACCAGGTCGTCCACGCTGGCGTCCTCTACCACGATCTGGAGCCGGCCGCCCTCGCGCCGCATGGCGTGGTACGAGTTCATGGCCAGATTCATCAGCATCTGAATGACTTCGGTCCCCTCGGCGTGGATGAAGGCGGCTTCGTCCCGCACCACGGCGTCGATGTGGATGCCGGCCGGCAAGGTGGACCGCAGCAGCGCCGCCACTTCCCGGACCGGTTCCGCCAGGCGAAGCGCGCCCCGCCGCGGTTCCGCCCGGCGGCTGAAGGTCAGGATACGGCGCACCAGGTCGCGGGCCCGTTCGGCGGAGAGCAGGATGTCCTCCAGCCGCTGCCGGTCGACGTGATCGGGGGGAAGGCCCGATTGCACGATCTCGGCCTGCGCCATGATCGGTTGCAGCAGGTTGTTGAAGTCATGCGCGATCCCGCCTGCGAGCGTGCCCAGCGCTTCGAGTTTCTGCGACTGCCGCAGCTGGGCCTCGAGGTTGGCCCGCTCCGTGGTTTCACGCTCCAGCGTGGCGTAAGCGTGCTCCAGGCTCCGGCGCTCCGCCTGCAGCGCTTCGGCTCCCTGGCGCCACTTGCCGATGGTGATCTCGAGGCCGCGCAGCAGCGCCGAAATGGACAGGCTCAGGATGGCGCTCAGGAAGACCAGGTTTACCCCGACCACCGTCCAGATCACGAGCTGGTCCGGGTAGCGCGGCGCAAGCCACGCAAACGCCCCCGCCGCGATCGCGGCGCCGAACCCAACCAGGGTCAGGATTTGAAGGGCGAGCGCCATGACGGCGGCCCGCAGGCCGAACAGCAACGCCGCCAGCACCGGGACGGCACCCAGGAAATGCAGACCGCTGCCCCGAGGTCCCACCGAGGTGATCAGAACCAGGGAGAGCAGGTACGTCCCACCCACCAGGACCCGGGCTCGAAAGTCGTACGGCAGACTTTTCCGGAAGGTCACGACCAGGATGGTGCCGTAGGCCACCAAATCCATGATGACCACCAGCGGCCGCCCCTCGCGCAGCAGCAACAGGGCGCTCGGAATCAGCGTCAGGAGTCCGAGTGCCGCGGTCGCGAGGAGGGTGGCGTCGAGGATCCGAAGCCGCCAATAGGCGACGTCGGTGGGACCGTCCTCGGGGACTGGTAGCAGCCCTTCGAGTGGGGTGTGCATGGCCCGGTGGAGTGCAATACCTACACCCCCCGACTGACCGGGTTTGTGACACGGAAGACGCGAGATGTTTCGGGTCCCGTTCGCGTTCTCGGGATGACGCCTCCCCCTGCCTCCCGCCCCAGATTCACCCCGTGGCTCGGCGTCGCAGCTCTGTTCCAGTCACCCAGTGGACCGACCCGCGCCACGTGCGCGGCTTCCAGGGAGAGCAGGCTGCGCTCGCCATGCTGAGTGCCAGGGGGTGGATCATCGAGGCTCACCGCTTCCGGGCCGGCCGGCACGATATCGACCTGGTGGTGCGCCGGAACGACTTGGTGGCGTTCGTCGAGGTGAAGACCCGCGCCTCGGCGGCCTACGGGGCGCCCGAACAGGCCATCGGGTGGGGCAAGCGGCGAGTTCTGGCCTGGGTCGCGTCAGTCTGGGCCGCCCGGTTTGGCCAGCCGGGGTACCGCTACCGCTTCGACGTGGTCACGGTCTGGCTCAGCCCCGGGGGCCCGACCCTGAGGCACCTGGAAGATGCCTGGAGGCCTTGAACGGCTCCGAGTGGCTATTGTGTTCGGATAATGTTCGGTATTAGCTTGTGTTGTAGATATCTTTGTGTTGCGATTCGCGTCACACACCTATCAAGTGAGGTCACAAATGGCGTCGGATGAGTCCCGGCAGGACGCGGAGCGCCGCAAGGCCCTGAATCTCGCCATCAGCCAGATCGAGAAGCAGCTGGGCAAAGGCTCCATCATGCGGATGGGCACTGACCGGCCCCGGGAACAGGTGCTGGCCATATCCACCGGCGCCATCAACCTCGATGCCGCCACGGGTGTGGGGGGCATCCCCCGGGGCCGGATTACCGAGGTGTATGGCCCGGAGTCGTCGGGCAAGACCACGTTGTGTCTCCACCTGGTGGCCAACGTCCAGAAGTCCGGGGGTGTGGCCGCGTACGTCGACGCCGAGCACGCCCTGGACATCGAGTATGCCCGGAAGCTGGGCGTCAACATCGAAGATCTGCTGGTGTCGCAGCCCGACACCGGTGAGCAGGCGCTGGAGATCGTCGAGATTCTGGTTCGGTCGGGGGCGGTGGATCTGGTGGTCATCGATTCAGTGGCGGCCCTGGTGCCCAAGGCCGAGATCGAGGGCGACATGGGTGACAGCCACATGGGCCTTCAGGCCCGTCTCATGAGCCAGGCGCTGCGCAAACTGGCGGGGGCCATCAATCGGTCCAACAGCGCCGTGGTGTTCATCAACCAGCTGCGCGAGAAGATTGGCGTGATGTTCGGTAACCCCGAGACCACCACCGGAGGCAAGGCTCTCAAGTTCTACGCCTCGCTGCGGCTCGACATCCGCCGGATCGGTCCGGTCAAGGAGCGCGAGGCCATCATCGGCAGCCGGGTGCGGGTCAAGGTGGTAAAGAACAAGGTGGCGCCGCCGTTCAAGCAGGCCGAGTTCGATGTGCTCTTCGACGAAGGCATCAGTCACACGTCCCTGCTGGTGGATCTAGCCGCCGAGGGCAACATCATCCAGAAATCCGGTGCCTGGTATTCCTATGGTGACCAGCGCATCGGGCAGGGCCGGGAGAACGCCAAGCTGTTCCTGCGCGACAACCCGCAGCTCATGACCGAGGTCGAAGCCCGGGTGAAGGAGCTCCTGGGTGTCCGCCCGCTGGCCGGGGCCGGTGCCGACGATGGTGCCGACGACTGAGGCCGCCGATCCCGTCCGGGTGAGTGGCATCGTCCCGGACGCCCATCACCCGGGAACGGTTCGAGTCCAGGTGGGTGGCAGGGCGCTGTTGACCGTCCCGCAGGAAGCGCTGGCCAGGCTCGGCATTCAGGTGGGCGCCGAGCTCGACCCGGGCCAACATACCGCGCTCTGTCAGGCAGCTGATGCTGAAGCGGCGTATCGGGCGGCGCTCCTCTGTTTGGGACGCCGTCCCTACGCCCGGCGCGATCTGGCCCGACGGCTGGTCATGCGGGGCCATCCACCCGGGGCGGCCGACCAGGCGGTTGAGCGGGCCACCACGGTGGGGCTGCTCGACGATGCCACTTTTGCCCGTCATTTCATTCAGACCCGGTCGGCCCGCGGCCGCGGCCCAGCCCGGCTCCGCAGGGAGCTGGTCGGCATGGGTGTGCCACCGCTCTTGGTGGACCGGGTGCTGGCGGAGGAAACCCCCCAGGATGGCCATGAGGCGGTGGCCGCGCTGATTCGCAAGCGGGCGGCGCAGCTTCGGGAAGTCCCCCGAGCCGAACGGGTTCGGCGGGTGATCGCCTACCTGGCGCGCCGGGGGTACACCGGGGTCGAAGCCCGCCGGGCGGTGAGGGAACTCCTGCCCAGCTGAAATGCCGACTGTTTCAGAGCGCCGAACGCATTGATGCAAAAAGGCTTTGCCCCTCTGCATTCTGCCCTCGGCACTCCCCAGTCTGCACTCTATATTGCTCTCATGCAGGCTCATCAGATCCGACGGCTGTTTCTCGACTACTTCGCCGCACGGGGGCACCAGGAAGTGCCCTCGTCGTCATTGGTTCCCGCCGACGACCCGTCGCTGCTCTTTACCAATTCGGGCATGGTGCAGTTCAAGCGCACCTTCCTCGGTCAGGAGCAGCGCCCGTACCTGCGCGCCACGACCTGCCAGAAGTGCGTGCGGGCCGGTGGCAAGCACAACGATCTCGAGCAGGTAGGGCTCACCAAGCGGCACCACACTTTCTTCGAGATGCTGGGCAACTTCTCCTTCGGTGACTACTTCAAGGATGACGCCATCGCGTTCGCCTGGGAATTCGTGACCGGAGAGCAGTTCCTGGGACTCCACCCGGACCGGCTCTGGGTAACCGTGCACCATTCCGACCCGGAAGCACGGGCCCACTGGCGCGCCATCTCGCACCTTCCCGACAGCCGCATTTTCGGGCTGGGTGACAAGGACAACTTCTGGCAGATGGGGGACACCGGGCCGTGTGGCCCATGCTCCGAGATCTATGTCGATTTGAACTGGTCGGACAAGTCGGGAAGGTCGGCCCAGTCGGAGATCACCCAGGCCGAGTTCGAAGCGCAGGCTGAAGCGGGGCGGTTTCTGGAAATCTGGAACCTGGTGTTCATGCAGTTCGACCGCTCGGCGGACGGGACCCTCACGCCGCTTCCCAAGCCTTCAGTCGATACCGGTGCTGGGCTGGAACGGATCGCGTCAGTGCTGCAGGGAGTGGACGACAACTTTCACATCGATTTGTTCGCCCCTATCCTCGACCGGGCCGGTGAGCTGGTCGGCGCCCCGTACCCGCGCGGTCTGTCGGGCTCGGGCCCATCGTACCGGGTTCTGGCGGACCACGCCCGCGCGGTGGCGTTTCTGCTGCTGGATGGAGTGTATCCCTCGAACGAAGGCCGGGGCTACGTCCTGCGGCGGATCCTCCGGCGGGCGGTGCGACACGCCTGGCTGCTGGGCCGGCGTGAACCGACACTGGCCCCGCTCACCGGCACCGTCGTCGATCTGATGGGTGAGGCCTATCCCGAGCTGACTGGCAAGAGGGAATTCATCCGCGAGGTCACCGAAACCGAGGAGCTCCGCTTCCTGGAAACGGTCGAGGGGGGACTCCGGAGACTGGAAGAGCTGTTCGCTTCAGGGGTGTCGACCATTCCCGGCGAGGAGGCGTTCCGGCTGTACGACACCTTCGGGTTTCCAGTCGATCTGACCCAGCTCATCGCCGGGGAGCGCGGCATCGCCGTCGACATCGCCGGGTTCGACATCGCCCTGGAAGGGCAACGGGCCCGGTCCCGCGAGGCCCGCCGCGGCCCCGCCGGACCGGCGCTTCAAACCGGCGGCAAACGCAAGAGCTGGCGGTCGATCAAGCGGGGCCGGCAGAAGTTCGTCGGCTACGAAACCACCGAAGCGGACACCGATATCCTGGCCTTCCGGCAGGACGGAGACCGGGTGGATCTGTTGCTCCATCGCAATCCGTTCTATGCCGAATCGGGCGGGCAGGTCAGTGATACCGGAACGCTGACCGGCCCCGACTGGTCGATCGGGGTCGACCAGGTGAGGAAGGACGAGCGGGGCACTGTCCTGTCGGGCCGGTTCGCGGACAGCTTCGAGCCGAGCGACGTGCGGGCCGCGGTCGACGCCGCCCGGCGCCGCAACATCGAGCGCAATCACAGCGCCACGCACCTGGTGCATTGGGCGTTACGAGCCGGGTTAGGCAGCCACGTCCGGCAGCAGGGATCGCTGGTGGAGCCCGACCGGCTGCGCTTTGACTTCAGCCATCATGGCCCGATCGAACCGGAGCAGTTGGAACGGATCGAGCGCGAGGTCAACCAGCAGATCTGGGAGAATTCCCGGGTCGACACCCGCGAGATGCGCTATACCGATGCGCTGGCACTCGGCGCCATGGCGTTCTTCTCCGAGAAATACGGGGATCTGGTCCGGGTGGTGACCATGGGACCGTCCATCGAGCTGTGCGGGGGGACCCACGTTCGTACCACCGGCGCGCTGGGCCTGTTCCGGATCACGGGACAGGCCGGAGTAGCCGCGGGCGTCCGTCGGATCGAAGCCGTCACCGGGCCGGTCGCCTATGACGAAGTCGACCGGATCGAAGGCCGCCTGCGGGACGTCGCCACCGCGCTCAAGGCCCAGCCCGAGCACGTGGCCCGGCGACTGGAGCAGCTGCTGGTGGACCGGGCCAGGCTCGAGGCTCGGTTGGCCGAGGCCCTGAAGAGCGGGGGATCGTCGGTCTCGGAGGAAACCACCGTGGACCTGAGCGGGGTTCGGCTCACGCTGGGTGAAACCAGCTCGGAGGACCGCGAGGAGCTGGGGCAGGTGGTGGATCGCTTCCGCAGCGGCAAAGAAAAGTCGGTGCTGGTGCTCTTCGGGACCGAAGGCCGGGGCGCGGTCCACGTGGCGCTGAGCGACGACCTGGTGCGCGAAGGGCGCCGGGCCGGCGATCTGGTCAACCGGATCGCGGCTCTCAGCGGAGGACGGGGCGGGGGCCGGCCCCATTGTGCTTCGGCCGGGGCGGGAGACCCCGATCGGCTGGGTGCGGCGCGGGATGCTGCTCCGGGGCTGGTCGAGGAGTGGCTTCGCGCATGATGACCGCACCCACCTGGCTTGACGTCCGGACCGCAGGCGCTCCGGCCGCGCTGCTCGAGCGAGCCCGAAGCTACCTCGCGGCGCACGACGGCCCGACCGAGCCGGCCGGGCAGTTGGCGCAGGCGGGCCTGGCCGCGCTGGCCGCCACCGTGGCCTCGGCCGGAGATCGATCCGCGGCCCTCGATCTCCTCGCGGCCGACGCCCTGGTGACTCTTGCGCTCCTGGCACGGGCCGAGCGCGATCCCGCCACGCTCGCCCGGTTCGCCGCCGGGATCCGGGACGCCGGCGCCAGCAGCTCGTGATCGATCTCCACTCTCATCTTCTGCCCGGCGTCGACGACGGTTCCCGCTCGGTGGAGCAATCAGTGAAGGTGTTGTCCCGCATGGCCGCGGCCGGCATCACCGGCGTCTGCCTGACGCCACACCTCACCGCCACCCGGTCGGAGCAGGGTATCCCGGCGGCCTACGACGACGCCTTCGTCAGGCTTCGGGCAGCGGTGCCGGAGCGGATGGCGCTGCACCGCGGAGTCGAGATGATGCTCGACCGTCACCTGCCGCCGCAGGCCGCGGCCAATCGAGCGCTGACCCTGGGTGGGTCGCGCTATCTGCTGGTGGAATTCACCCGGATGGCCGCGCCGACCGCCGTTACCAACGCCATGGGGCACATCGTGGGGTTGGGGCTGGTCCCGCTCTTGGCCCATCCGGAGCGCTACGCCTGCTGCACCCCGGCGGTGGCGGCCGTCTGGAAGGGTGCCGGCGCGCTGCTCCAGGTGGATGCCAACACCCTGTTCATGCCCCGCTCGCGGGGCGAACGGGCCCGCCAGCTGGTGAGTGCGGGGCTGGCCGATATCCTGGCAGCCGACAATCACGGCGATGACCGCACCGTCTCGGCGCCCTTCGTGTCGCTCTGCGAGCAGGGGGGAGAGACCCAGGCCGACCTGCTGCTGGTGCGAAACCCGACCGCGATCCTGGCCGACCGATTGACCGAAGACGTCCCCCCGCTCCCGCTCCGCACCTCGTTTCTGGACCGGCTCAAGCACCTGCTCGACCCGGAGGGCTGATGGACGCCCACACCCGTATTGAGGCCGAGTTCGCGGCGCTGGCCGCGCTGGCGGTGAGCAGCGCGGACCAGGCCGCCGTGCTGGTGACGATCGCCGGCCGCTACCGCGAGGCATTGCGGGCCGGCGGCACCCTGTTCTTCGCGGGCAACGGCGGCAGCGCCGCCGACGCGCAGCACATCGCCGCCGAATACGTGGTTCGGTTTCGCACGCAGCGCCCGGCTCTCGCGGCGGTGGCCCTCACGGTCGACACCTCCGTCCTCACTGCCGCCGGCAACGATCTGGGATTCGATCGGGTGTTTGCCCGCCAGGTGGAGGCTCTGTGCCGCCCGGGCGATGTGCTGGTGCTCCACAGCACCAGCGGAAACAGCGCCAACCTGATCGCGGCCGCCCAGGTCGCCCGCGCGTTAGGCGTGACCGTCATCGGATTTCTGGGCCGGGACGGTGGCCGGCTCGGTGCCCTGGTGGACCTGGCGTTCGTGGTGGCGTCGGAGGAAACCAGCCGGATCCAGGAAATGCACCTGGTGGCGGAGCACGCCATCGCCGGCCTGATCGACGAGGAGGGGAGTGCATGATCAGCCTGGAGGGCAAGACCGCGCTGGTCACCGGAGGATCCCGCGGGATCGGCCGGGCCACCGCGTTGCTGCTGGCCCGCGCCGGCGCGGATGTGGGAATCACCTACCACTCCCGGGCCGGCGACGCGGCCGCGGTGGTCAAAGAGATTCGCGGCTCCGGCCGGCGCGCCTTTCACGCCGGTGGCGATCACGCTGACCCCGCGGTGGTGGAGCAGATCTTCCGGGGCTGCGCGGCCGCCTTCGGCGGGTTGGATATCTTCGTGGCCAACCACGGGGTCTGGCCGGTGGAACCGGTGGCGCTGGCCCGGATGGACGACGCCCGCTGGCGATCGACCCTCTCCGTCAATCTGGACGGGGTGTTCCTCACGACCCGCGCCGCCCTCCGCCTGCTGCGGCCCGGTGGGCGGGTGGTGCTGGTGTCGAGTACGGCCGGTCAGCGGGGCGAGTCCTACCACGCCGATTACGCCGCCACCAAGGGCGCGCTGATCTCGCTCACCAAGTCGCTCTGCGTGGAATGCGCCCCCGACCTGACCGTCAACTGCGTAGCGCCCGGCTGGGTCGATACCGAAATGAGCCACCCCGCCTTCGAGGCCACGGCCGACGCCCGAGAGAAGATCGCCGAGACCATCCCGCTCAGGCGCATTCCGCCGGCGGAAGACATCGCCGGGCCCATTCTGTTTCTCTGCAGCGATCTGGCGCGCCACATCACCGGTGAAGTGCTCAACGTGAATGGGGGCAGCGTCCTTTGTGGGTGACCCGGACGCAGGGCACCGGGAGCCGGGCGCCGATCTGCTTCGGCAACGGGTCGATCTTCCCGCCGAGGTCGTGGCGATAGCCCAGCGGCTGGAAGACGCGGGGTTCGAGACCTGGGCCGTGGGCGGCGCGCTCCGCGACCTGCTGCTCGACGAAGGCGGGAGCGACGTCGATCTGGCCACGGCCGCCCCGCCCGAGGTGGTGCAGCGACTGTTTCGCCACACCGTGCCGGTCGGGCTCGCGCACGGCACCGTGGGCGTGCTGGATCCGGACCGCCGGCTGCACGAGGTCACCACTTTCCGCCACGACGTCGCCACCGATGGCCGCCACGCGATAGTGCAGTTTGGTGCGTCGCTTCACGATGACCTGGCCCGGCGCGATTTCACCATCAACGCCATCGCCTACCACCCAATCCGGAAGGAATGGGCCGATCCGTTCCGTGGCTACGCCGACCTGCGGGCCGGTGTGGTCCGGGCCGTCGGGAACCCCGCCGAACGCTTCCGGGAGGACTATCTCAGGATCCTGCGCGCGATCCGCTTTGCGGCCCGATTCGATTTCGAGATCGAGCCGGTCACCTGGTCGGCTGCCGTGGCGGCGGCCAGCGGATTGAGCGGACTCTCGGCCGAACGGGTGCGCGACGAGTGGTTCAAGAGCCTGGGCTCGGCCCGGTCCCTGCCACGCCTGGTGCGGTTGTGGCATGAGGCGGGCGCCGCGCGCAGCTGGTTGCCCGAGCTTCACCCGGACTGGCCCGGTGCCGACATCGCTCCCGCGGAGCGCGATCCGGTGCTGTTGACGGCGGTGGCCGGCTCGGCTCCCGACGTGGCGCTGCGCCGGCTCCGGGCGTCCAACGCTGAAATCGCCCGCGCGGAAGCGATCGTCGCCGGCCCCGCCGCCCCAGCGTCGCAGGATCCATCCCCGGTGCGGCGCTGGCTCGCGCGGGTGGGGGATGCGGCGGATGACTTGCTCCGGGTCCACCGCTATCTCCGGGGTGAAGATCCGCCCTGGGCCGGGGTGGTCAGCGGTATTCGAGCCCGGGGCGAAGCTACCACCAGAGCGGGACTCGCCCTGACCGGCAGCGATCTGCTCGAGCTCGGCCTTCCCGCCGGGCCGGAGCTCGGTGCGATGCTCGACCGGCTGCTCGGCGCGGTGCTGGACGATCCCGGCCTCAATACCCGGGAGCGGCTGCTCGAGATGGCGCGGTCGTGGCGCTGACCCCGCTCCTCCTCGCCCTCGCCGCCGCGGCCGGCAACCTGATCGGGGCGATGGTGCTGGTGCGGCAATCGCGCCGGTCGTTGGGATGGATCGACACCAGCCTGGCGTTCGGCGCCGGGTTCATGCTCGCGACCGTGCTGGTGGGGGTGTTGCCGGAGGTGTTCGATCAGGCCGACGGCGCCACGCCGCTGTTCATTCTGGGCGGTTATCTAGCCGTGCACCTGGCTCATCACGTGCTCACCCCCCACTTCCACTTCGGGGAAGAGACCCACCACGTGAGCGCCGCGGCCGGTTTGAGTGCGCTGCTGGGCTTGTCGGTCCACAGCTTCTTCGATGGCGTGGCCATCGCGAGCGGCTTCCTCACCTCGGCCCATTTGGGCCTGCTGATGTTCTTCGCGGTGCTGCTGCACAAATTGCCCGAGGGAGTCGCCATCGCGAGTGTCGTCATGGTGGGAGGAAGGCCGGGCCGCGACGCCGTCCTGGCCGGAGCCGCGCTGGGCGGCGCCACGGTCGTCGGCGTTCTGCTCACCGGAATCGCCGAGCCGCTCCAGACCCGGGGTCTGGCGCTGGCCGCCGGAGTCACCCTCTACGTTGCGGCCTCGAATCTGGTCCCCGAGTTCCAGCACAAACGCGGCTGGCGGTCCCCCCTGGCGTTCTTTGGAGGCGCTGCTGCGTTGCTGCTGGTGCATCTGATGGACGTCGTGCCGTGACCCTCTTCGAGCTGCCGCCGCCGCTGGCCGCCCGAATGCGGCCGCGGAACCTGGAGGAATTCGTCGGGCAGGAGCATCTGCTGGCGCCGGGCCGGGCCCTGGGTGACGCCGTCCGGCGGGGCACCATCGGCAGCGTCGTCTTCTGGGGACCTCCCGGCAGCGGCAAGACCTCGCTGGCCTACGTCATCGCGCGATACACCGATCGGCAGTTCGTTCCCTTCAGCGCCGTCACCGAAGGGGTGCAGCGGGTGCGCGAGATCATCCGGGAGGCGGAACAGCGCCGGGCCCTGGGTCGCGGCACCATTCTCTTTTGCGATGAGATCCACCGTTTCAACCGGGCCCAGCAGGACGCGTTCCTCCCGCATGTGGAGCGCGGGACCGTGACCCTGATCGGCGCCACGACCGAGAATCCCAGCTTCGAGCTGAACGGGGCGCTGTTGTCACGCTGCCAGGTCTACGTGCTGCAACGGCTGGGCGCGAGCGCCATCGAACGGCTGCTCCGCATGGCGCTGGCCGATGGCGAACGGGGCCTCGCCGGCCTGACGCTTACGGTGGACGACCGCGCCATCGCCATCTTCGCGGAAGAAGCCGACGGCGATGCCCGCCGGGCGCTCACGGTGCTGGAAGCGGCGGCCACGCTGGTGGGGCCGGGCGGCACCATCAGCACGGAGACCGCCCGCGAGGCCCTGGCCCTCCGGATCCCGACCTACGACAAGAGTGGCGAAGAGCATTTCAACCTGCTCTCGGCCTACCACAAGTCGCTGCGCGGCAGCGATCCGCAGGCGGCGCTCTATTGGATGGCGCGGATGGTGGACGGGGGCGAAGACCCGATGACCTTGTTCCGCCGCGCCATCGCGATGGCGGCGGAGGACATCGGCCTGGCCGATCCCCAGGCGCTGCAGCTCGCGGTCGCGGCGCGGGACGCGTTTCACATGCTGGGGCCGCCGGAGGGTTACCTGCCTCTGGCGGAAATGACGGTCTACCTGGCGACGGCGCCCAAGTCCAATTCCACGGTGCTGGCCCTCAAGGCCGCGTTGACGGCGGCCAAGGAGACCCCGGCGGCACCGGTCCCGCTCCACCTCCGCAATGCCCCCACCGGGCTCCTGAAGGCGCTGGGCTACGGCAAGACCTACCAGTATCCCCACGACGATCCGTCGGGCTATGTGGGGCAGCAGTACCTGCCGGATGAGCTCGCCCAGATGACGTTCTACCAGCCGGGCGAGCGCGGATTCGAGCGGAAGATCGCCGAACGCATGGCCTGGTGGCGGCAGCGTGCCGGAGAACCGGCTAGTTTAGATCCAGCGAAGGAGGACCCCACATCCGAGACCTGATTACCGTGCGCGATCCAGTGGAGCGGGCGATGTTGGTCGCTGCGCCACGCAAGGGCAGCGCCGATGCCGACCATCTTACCGAACACCTCGACGAGCTGTCGGAGCTGGTGGATACCGCCGGCGCCGTCGTCGTCGGCCGACTCTCTCAGCAGGTTGCTTCGCCCAATCCCGCCACCCTGATCGGCGAAGGGAAAGTGGAGGAGTTGCGCGCCGCGGTGGCCGACGGCAACGCGTCGTTGGTGATCTTCGACGAGGAGCTGACCCCGGTCCAGGGCACCAACCTCGAGCGCGAGCTCGAGGTGCGGGTGATGGACCGGGCGGAGGTGATCCTCGATATCTTCTCCACCCGCGCCCGCAGTCACGAAGCCAAGCTGCAGGTGGAGCTGGCCCAGCTCGAATACCTGCTTCCCCGCCTGACCCGCATGTGGACCCACTTGTCCCGTATCCGCGGCGGCATCGGTCTCCGGGGGCCGGGCGAAACCCAGCTCGAAACCGACCGCCGGATGATCCGGCGCAAGATCCAGCACCTGCGTGGCAAGCTCAAGGATGTAGCGATGCACCGCGAAGTCGTGCGGTCGGGCCGGCAGCCCATGCTGGGTGTGGCGCTGGTGGGTTACACCAACGCCGGGAAATCGAGCATCCTCGGCGCCCTCACCGGCGAGCACGGCATCTTCGTCGAAAATCGGCTGTTCGCCACTCTCGACACCCTGACCCGCGAAGTGGATCTGGGGGAGGGGGCGCGGGTGCGGCTCACCGATACCGTCGGGTTCATCCGCAAGCTGCCCCACCACCTGGTCGCGAGCTTCCGGGCCACGCTGGAGGAGGCCACCACGGCGGACCTGCTGCTGCACGTGGTGGATGCCAGTCACGCCGACTGGGAGGAGCAGGTGACGGTGGTCGACTCCGTGCTGGCCGAGCTGGAACTGGCCGAACGCCCCCGTATGCTGGTGTTCAACAAGATCGACCTCCTGCCCGATCCGCAATCGTTCGCCGCCCGAGTCCTCGAGCTGCACCACGGATCGGTGCTCACCACCACCATGCGAACCGATGGCCTCCAGACCCTGCGCCAGGCGATCCGGGATCGGGCTCAGGAAGCGCTTCCCACCGTGCGGGTCGAGGTGCCGGCTACCGACGGCGCCCGATTGGCGGCGCTCTACCGGGCCGGGGACGTAGTGGCGCGCGAAGACCGGGAGGATCGGGTGATCCTCACCATCCGGACCGAGCAGTGGCGGGCCGATCGGCTCAGGGCCCAGGGTCACAGGAGCCCCGAGGCATGACTTCGAGCCGCGTGGCCACCCCGGCGGATCTCAAGGGCCGGCGGATTCGTTTCGGACTGGTAGGCTGCGGCCGGATCGCGGAGAAGCACTTCGAGGCCTTCGAGCGGCATTGCGCGGGGGCCGAGCTGACCGCGCTGTGCGACCTCGACGCCGGTGCGGCGGAGCGCGCGGCGGCACGCACCGGCGCCAAACGGTTCCCGGCGCTCGATGCCATGCTCGCCGGCGCCGACCTGGACGTGGTGGTGCTGGCGACCCCGAGCGGGCTGCACGCCGGCCAGGCGATGGAGGCCGCGGCCGCCGGCAAACACGTCGTCACCGAGAAGCCGATGGCCACCCGCTGGCAGGACGGGCAGGCGATGGTGCACGCCTGTGATGAGGCGGGGGTGCGGCTCTTCGTCGTCAAACAGAACCGCCGCAATCCCACCATCCAACTGCTCAAGCAGGCCATCGACCAGGGGCGCTTCGGCCGGATCCACTTGGTGACGGTCAGCGTGCTGTGGAGCCGGCCCCAATCGTACTACGACAGCGCGCCCTGGCGTGGCACCTGGGAGTTCGACGGCGGGGCGTTCATGAATCAGGCGAGCCACTACATCGATCTGCTCGACTGGCTGATCGGGCCGGTGCAAAGCGTCAGCGCCTTCACCGCCACCCTGGCGCGGAACATCCAGGTGGAAGACACCGGCGTCGCGTCGATCCGCTGGCGTAGCGGCGCGCTCGGCTCGGTGAGTGTCACCATGCTCACCTATCCCCAGAACCTGGAGGGCTCCATCACTGTGATCGGTGAGCACGGCACGGTGCGGGTGGGCGGAGTCGCCGTCAACCAGATCGATCATTGGGAGTTCGCCGAGCCCGACGCCAGCGACGCCCTGGTCGAGCAGGCCAGTTACGACACCACATCGGTGTATGGGCATGGCCATATCGGCTACTACGACAACGTGCTCCAAACCCTCCGGGGCGAGGCGGCCGCCGAAACCGACGGGCGCGAAGGGTTGCGTTCGCTCGAGCTGCTGATCGGGATCTACCGTTCGGCCAGAGATGGTCGACCAGTCTCACTGCCTCTCGACTACTGAAGGGTCCCACCGTTCACGGTTAGCTGT
>DASWKS010000609.1:0-3713 GCA_036396495.1 Gemmatimonadales bacterium | reverse complement strand
GCCTGAAGGGCCGGCCGCCGATGATCTTGTCGGCGTAGGCCGCACCGATTCCAGGGAAGGCAATCAGCTGATCCCGGGTCGCGGCGTTCAGGTCCAGTATTGAGGGTTCCGCCGGCTTGTCCTGGGCGCCGGCCGGCGCGGCCAGCAGGGCCATCACGGCCAGGCCAACCAGTATCGACCACCTCCGAGCCATATCCATCTCCGGGAAAAGGGGAAGCACTGACAGGTATAGTATTGGGCCATGAGGATAATGCCAGTGAAGGCCGGACGCCCCCGGATCGCCCTGACGCTGGGGGATCCCAGAGGCATCGGGCCGGAGATCACGTCCCTGGCTCTGGAGGGGGGCCTGGAGGCCGAGGTGACCCTGGTCGGTCCCGACGATCTCATTGCGTTCCTCCCCGCCGCCGAGCGGGTTGGGGTCGGGGCCTGGAACGGCGGGGCCGGCGGCTCGGGGTCCGATGCCAGAGCCCAAGCCATGCGGGCCGGTACGCTGGCGGGCCGGGCCATCGAAATCGCGGCACGGCTGGCGCTGGAAGGGTCGGTCGACGCCATGGTCACCGCTCCCATCGAAAAGCACGCCACCCGGCTGGCCGGGTTTCACTACCCCGGCCACACCGAATGGCTCGCACACCTGGCGGGCGACGTGCCGGTGGCCATGATGCTGGCCGCAGACCGGCTGCGGGTCGTCCTGGTGACGACCCACGTCGCATTCCGGGATGTGCCCGCGCTGCTCACCACCCAGCGGATCATCCAGACCGGCCGGACCACGGCGGACGGTCTGCGCGACTGGTTCGGCATCGCCCAGCCGCGGCTCGCGCTCTGCGCGGTCAATCCCCATGCCGGGGAACAGGGACTATTCGGCGATGAGGAGGCGCGGGTGCTGGAGCCGGCAGCCCGCGCCCTGGGGGCGGCCGGCCCTCTCCCCGCCGATACGGTTTTCGTACGGGCCATGCGGGGCGAATTCGACGCGGTGCTCGCGCCCTATCACGACGTGGGAATGACCGCGATCAAGGTCGCGGCGTTCGGCCGGGGCGTGAATGTGACACTGGGGCTGCCGTTTCCGCGGACCTCACCGGATCATGGGACTGCGTTCGACATCGCCGGACTCGGGAAGGCGGATCCTTCTTCCATGATTGAAGCGATTCGGCTTGCGATTGAAATAGGTGGGAGGGTGAAGCGGTGAATGAATGCAGAATGCCCAATGCACAGGGCCCAATGCAGAAGTAGGGATGAGGTCCGGTCTGCCAACCTCTGCAATGGGCATTGGGCATTCGGCACTCTGCATTGATTATTTCCCCACTGCCTTCCACCCTCCCACGAGC
Organism: Gemmatimonadales bacterium; assembly: GCA_036396495.1. GTDB lineage: Bacteria > Gemmatimonadota > Gemmatimonadetes > Gemmatimonadales > GWC2-71-9 > SZUA-320. Next base: position 2,391 of record DASWKS010000609.1, on the reverse strand, counting down.
CTCACGGCCTTGACCCGCCGTCCTTCCATCGCGGCAATCTCAAACGCGAAGGGAGGCACCTCGACCCGGTCACCTGGTTTGGGCAGCCGGCCCAGGTGCCCGAACAGGAACCCGCCCAGTGTCGTGTAGTCGGTGTCATCCAGGTTCGCATCGTACTCGCCGTTGAACTCCGTGATCGACATCGAGCCATCGAGCAGCCGCGCGTCGGTGGCGACGGGAGCCGCGGGCCGGTCGTGCTCGTCGTAGATCGGCCCCACGATCTCTTCCAGCAGATCCTCCATCGTCACCAGGCCGGCGGTGCCGCCGTACTCGTCGAGGACCAGGGCCAGATGCACCTTCAGCCGCTTCATGTCGGCCAACACGTCTTCCACCTCCCTGGTTCCGGGCACGAAGAGGGGCTGCCGCATGATGGATCGGACCGTGATGCCGGGCCGGTCCCTGAGCGCGGTCAGCACGTCCTTGGCGTGGACCACCCCCACCACGTCGTCCAGGGTCTCGCGATACACCGGATAGCGTGAGCGGCCCGCCCGGGCGATGGTATCGGCCGCGGTCTCGACCGAGTCGTCGGCGTCGAGCACCACCATTTGGGTCCGGGGCGTCATCACGTCCTCGGCGGTCTTTTCGCTGAACTCGAATACTCCCTCCAGCAGCCGGGCGTCCTCCTGTCCCAGCGAGCCGCCTTCCTGGCTCTGCTCCACCAGCATCCGGATTTCCTCGGGGGAGTGGACCCGCTCGTGGGCGGTGGGTTCCCGGATTCGGAAGATCCGGAGCACCAGATTGGCGGTCCGGTTGAGCACGGCGATCGGTGCCGCCATCACCCAGGTAAACCCCATCAGCGGGGCCGCGACCCATTCACTGACTCGTTCGGGGTGAAGCAGCGCCATGGCTTTGGGGACCAGCTCGCCCAGCACGATGTGCAACAGGGTGATGAAGCCGAACGCGATGGCCACGGCCACGCTGTGGGTGGCCACCGCGTCGAACGGGTCCGGAAGCCCATCGAAGCCCGCCTCGACGAGCCGCGCCAGGAACGGCTCCCCCACGGCTCCCAACGCCAGAGAGGCGAGGGTGATCCCCAGCTGGGTGGCCGAGATGTAGCGGTCCAGGTGCTCGACCGCCCGGCGGGCCAGTGCTGCGCCCCTGCTGCCGGCCTGGGCCAGTTCCTCCAGCCGGGTCCGGCGCGACCCCACCAGGGCGAATTCGGCTGCCACGAAGAAGGCGTTGGCCAATACCAGCGCCAGTACCACCGCCAGCCGCAGCACGATCGACGACAGCCCGGGAGTCTCCATGGGTCAGGTGGGAATTTAGTGGGGCGAGGGAGGAGTGAAGGGAGAGTGCCGAATGCCCAGTGCCCATTGCGGAGGTGGGGCCCGCCTTCCCGCTGCTGTCCTTCTGCAATGGGCATTGGGCACTGGGCATTCGGCATTGACTCTAACCTCGCGTGATTTCGCCACTTCGCCGTTTCGGAAAGTGCCTTGCGCGACCCCACGCCATCCTCTATATATGGCCCCGGACGGGCAGGAAACCGGGGAGCAGGGAGCAGGAAGCAGGGAGCAGGTGACGAGACGAGAGATTGGTCTCCCCTCTCCCCCCTCCCCTGAGAGGCAATGAGGCGCAGTGCAGACAACTCAGATTCGAAACATCGCGATCATCGCGCACGTCGACCACGGCAAGACCACGCTGGTGGATCAGATGCTCCGCCAGGCCGGTGCGTTCCGCGTCAATCAGCAGGTCGAAGAGCGGGTGATGGATTCCAATCCGCTGGAGCGCGAGCGGGGGATCACCATCCTCGCGAAGAACACCGCAGTGCAGTGGCACGGCGTCAAGATCAACATCGTCGATACGCCGGGGCACGCCGATTTTGGCGGCGAAGTGGAGCGGATTCTGCGCATGGTCGACGGCGTGCTGATCCTGGTGGATGCGGCCGAAGGTCCCATGCCGCAGACCCGCTTCGTCACCCGGAAGGCGCTGGCCCTGGGACTCAAACCCATCGTCGCCATCAACAAGATCGACCGGCAGGACGCCGAGCCGCTGCGGGTCCACGACGAGGTGCTCGGCTTGTTCATCGACCTCGAGGCCAGTCACGACCAGCTCGATGCGGCGTTCTTCTACACCTCGAGCCGGGCGGGGACGGCCACGGCGGACCTGAGCCGTCCGGGCACCGACCTCACGCCGTTGTTCCAGGCCATCCTCGATCACGTGCCGGCGCCGAGCGGCAACACCGACGGCCCATTCCAGATGCTGATCTCCACACTGGATTACTCGAGCTACCTGGGGCGGCTGGGCATCGGACGGATCGAGCGGGGACATGCCCGGGTGGGCGATCCGGTCGCCTTGCTGCCGCTGGGAGAGCCGGGCCTGCTGCCGGACGATGTCCCGGTGGAGCACAACCGG
>DASWKS010000608.1:0-3078 GCA_036396495.1 Gemmatimonadales bacterium | reverse complement strand
CCGAGCTGGAGAAGGCGGTGGGGCGCAACGGGTCGGCGGCCAAGCTGCAGTTGGCCGCGGTTTCCTTGCTGCAGAAGACCCTCAAGCAGCACAAGCGGGTGATTTTCCAGGGCGACAACTACACGACGGAATGGCACAAGGAGGCGGCCCGACGCGGCCTTCCGATGATGAAGGACTCGGTCGAAGCCTTCCCGATCCTCACCGCCAAGAAGAACGTGGACCTGTTCCGCAAATACGGCGTCCTGTCCAAGGTGGAGCTCGACTCCCGAAGCCACATCACCATCGAGAAGTTCGTCAAACAGCTGGTGATCGAGGCGGAGACCATGGTCGCCCTGGCCCGGACCCAGGTGCTTCCCGCCGCGTACAAACACCAGACCATGCTGGCCGGGACGGTGGCGGCCACCGAGGCTGCCGGCGGCAAGGCGGCCGACGCCAAGGCCACCCTGGATGAGTTCACCACGGTCATGAATCGGTTTCGCAAGGCGCTGGGCGCGCTGGAGAAGGCCTCGGCCCATCACCTGGACGATCCCATGGGCCACGCCCGCCATATCAAGGACAAGGTGCGTCCGGCCATGGCGGATATGCGAGTCGTGATCGACCAGCTGGAGACCCACATCGAGGCGGGACTGTGGCCCCTTCCTACCTACCGCGAGATGCTCGTTCTGAAATAGGTTGGAAGGGTCGGTAGGGTCGGAAGGGTCGGAAAGAGCCGTGAGGGTGCTTCCGACCCTTCTGGCTTTTCCGACTTTCCGACCCCTTAGAGCTGTTTTCGATGCGCTAACGTATTGTGGGCGCAACAAAAAAAACGCAGATTACAGTAACGCTGTTTATTGAGGACTTCTTTGCCCGTCCGAATCGGGTTGGCCTTCAACCTCAAGCCGTCGCCTTCCGTTTCTGGCGATGCGACCCCACCCACCGCCACCTCCAAGAATCCGCGTCATGCTCGCCGGGCGCTCCATCCCGAGCTGGAGCAGCCCGACCTCTACGCGGAATGGGACGAACCCGAGACCATCGATGCGGTGGAGCGGGCCCTTGCGCCTCTGGGTGAGGTGGTGCGGCTAGAAGCCGACCAGCAGTTCCCCGACCGGTTGCGCGAAGCCCGACCCGATTTCGTCTTCAACATCGCCGAGGGACTCTACGGGCCCAACCGGGAAGGGCATGTCCCGGCGATCTGCGAGTTCTTCGGGATTCCGTGCCATGCGTCCGACCCCCTGGCCCTCTCACTCACGCTCCACAAGGGCCGGACCAAGGAGATCCTCAGCTTCTACGGCATCCCCACTGCGCCCTTCGCCGTGGTGGAGACCAAGGCGGAAGCACGCAAGGTGAAGCTCCCGTTCCCCCTCTTCGCCAAACCGGCGGTGGAAGGGTCGGGCAAGGGAATCACCATCCGGAATGTCTGCCATAACCGGGCAGAACTGCTGGCGCTGACCGGCGACCTGCTCAAGGCCTACCGGCAGCCGGTGCTCATCGAGAGCTACCTGCCCGGCCCCGAATTCACGGTGGCGGTGCTGGGAAACGCCGGGGAGGCCCGCTGTCTCCCGATCGTGGGACTGCGGTTCGACTGCCTGCCGGAGGGGGCGCCACCCATCTACGGCTACGAAGCCAAGTGGCTGTGGGACACGATGGAGTCGCCGCTGGAGATATACGAGTGTCCGGCCCGGATCCCGGAGGACTTCGCCGCCGACATCCGGGACGTCGCCCTCCGGGCCTACCAGGCGTTGGCTTGTCGAGACTGGTGCCGGGTCGACGTGCGGTGCACCGCCAGCGGGGGGCCGCTGGTAGTCGAGCTCAATCCGCTGCCCGGTATCTTGCCGGATCCGCGGGACAACTCGTGCTTCCCGATGGCGGCTCGGGCCGCCGGCATGAATTACGACGAGCTGATTCAAGCCGTGGCTGACATCGCCTGGCGTCGGATCTCGGGCCGACGGTTGCGGGCGGCGGCGGCGGCGTGAAGATCGCAATTGCCTACGATGGCGGCTCCTCCGACTGGAGCGAAGCCGACGTGGCCGCGGTCCTGGCGAACGTGCGACAGGTCCAGGCCAGCCTCAAACGGCTGGGTCACTCGACCAGCCTGGTTCCGGTGTACCTCCAAGACCTGCGCTGGCTGAGCAAGGTCCAGCGCGCCGATCTCGTCTTCAACCTGATCGAGGGGATCAACGGGATCGCCTGTTACGAGGACTGGGCGGTCGGAGCCCTGGAGCTGGCCGGGGTGCCCTTCACCGGCTGCCGGGCCGCCGCGGTGAGCCTGTGCCACCGTAAGCACGTCGCCAATACCCTGTTGGACCGGGCCGGCGTCCCGGTGCCCGGATTCGCCCTGGCCCGGCGCAACCAGCCCCCGCCCGGCCTGCGCCTGCCGGTCATCGTGAAGCCCTCCGGCGAAGACGCCTCGGTCGGCATCGAGAACGGGGCGGTCTGCGCCACCAAGAAGGCGGTCCGCGAACGACTGGCGATGACCAGCGAGCAGTGGGACGAGGTGATGGTGCAGGAGTTCGTGGACGGGCGGGAGTTCTACGTCGGGTTCCTCGGTCCCGTGGTGCTTCCGCTCTCGGAGATCTCGTTCGATACGCTGGGGGACGGCTACTGGCGCATTGTCTCCTACGCCGCCAAATGGGTGGAAGGGAGTCCCGAGTACCAGGGCACCGTCGCGGTCTGTCCGGCCCAGGTGGAGCCGGCGCTGGCCCAACGTATCGTGGGGGTGGCGCGGTTGGCCTGGGGCGCCCTGGCGGGGGAGGGCTACGGCCGGGTCGACCTGCGGGTGAGCTCCGACGACGAGCCCTGGGTCCTCGAGGTCAATCCCAACCCGGACCTCTCCACCGACGCCGGCTTCGCGGGCATGGCCCGGGCCCACGGCTGGGATTACGACCAGCTGGTGGGCCAGGTAGTGGACGAGGCGTTGGCACGGGCCAGCCGTCGTTCGGCCGACGAGGGGCTGGCCCGGCAGATCGCCGGATGACCACCGCGGCCGGCGCGGTCACGCTTCGTCCCCTCGCCGGGCGCGACCACGCCGCGGTCGAGATCATGACTCGTGCGGTCGGCGTCTTCCGCCGCGACGAAATCCCGGTAGCCCTCGAAGTCTTC
>DASWKS010000607.1:0-2810 GCA_036396495.1 Gemmatimonadales bacterium | reverse complement strand
TTCGGCATGGGGATCGACAAGCCGGAGGTCCGTCTGGTGCTGCACTGGAGCATGCCGCCCACACCCGAGTCGTACTACCAGGAGGCCGGTCGGGCCGGCCGCGATGGCAAGCCAGCCCGCTGCGTGCTGCTGCACGGGCCGGGTGATCTCGCCCTGCATCGGTTGCAGATCGGGGTGACCTTTCCGCCGGAGAAGCTGCTCGAGGCCGCCTGGCGTGACGCGGCATCGCTCAAGCGCCTGCCCTCAGCCATGCGGGCCTCGGTCGAGCGCCTGCGGGCCGAGCTCCGCCCGGAGCGCGGGCCAGTCAACTGGTCAGCGGTGCGAAAGCGGAAGCAGCTGGCACTCGAGCGATTGAAGGCGGTGGAGCGCTACGCCAGGACGCGAGGATGCCGAAGAGCGGTGCTGCTGGGATGGTTTGGCGAGGAGGTGAGGCGATGTGCCAGTTGTGATCGGTGTACAACTCGCTAACAACAGGGAGCAGGCAGCGGGAAGCAGGGAGCAAAGCCCGCGAGTCCTGCTCCCTGCTCCCTGCTCCCTGCTCCCTGCTCCCTGCTCCCTGCTCCCTGCTCCCTGCTTCCTCCTCCCTTCACCCGAACGCCGGGTTACCCCCCTCTGGTCCAGATGACGACCGCTCCGCACCAGCTGTCTTCCTGGAAATGGGCCAGCTCGACCGGCATGCTGGCCGATCCGGGGTAGATCTCGATGCCGGCGATGTCCTCGGGCTTGACCTCGTCCACCGACAAGCCTGTCGGCAGCGACATCCCGTCGATCACGACCCGAAGCATGCAGGGCGCCGCCACCATTCCCCCGCCGTACGCCGTCGGGATCATGCCCCGGGCGCTGATCAGCACCTTGCCGCGGCCGCGGTCCATCAGTCGCGTCCCATTGATGTTCACCAGCGCATCGGACAGGACCCGCGGGTTCCGGCGGGCCAGATCGGCGGCGGTGAGGAACACGCCCAGGCCGCGCCGCCGGCGTCGCTCGAACCCCTCCAGCCGGCGTTCGGTGGCGCTGGGTCGGGCCCCGGCCGTCGAGACCGTGATGTCCTGCAGCCGCTGCGGTTCCTCCGCCAGCACGATCCGGGTGTGGTACGACTCACCCGGGGCGAGCACCACTTGCATCGACACCGGCGGAGAACCGGGCGCAAGAATCGACACGTCGTAGCGTCCCGGGAGCAGATCGCGGAACTCGAACCGGCCGCTGTCGCTGGTGAGGGCCACCCGCTCCACGCCCGACAACCGGACCCGGGCCGATACCACCGGGGTGCTGTCGCGCCGGACCAGGGTGCCGCTGTAGCTGGCGGGACTCTGGGTCGCCCCGGAAACCAGTGGGACGGAGCCCGCCAGCACCGCCACGAGGGCGGTGGCGGCAAACGGGGAGATTGGAGCCATGGGGTTCCTCTCCTTACGGTGGACCCCCGGGGAAGATTCTGCGGCCTCGGGAATTATATTGCCTCCGCCCGGCGAGGGCCCCGCGGTTCTCGCGACCTGTGACCAGCGACTGGCAACCAGCGACATCGAATGGACGATACCCTCTACTTCACCGACCACCACCACCAGGTCCGCGAAATGGTGCGGGAATTCGCGCGAACTCATGTGGCCCCCGTGGCTCGCGAGTTCGATCGGACCCAGGAATTCCCCTGGGAGAACATCCGGGCCATGGGCGAGCTGGGCCTGCTGGGCGTCCCGTGGCCCGAGGAGCTGGGCGGTGCCGGCATGGACCACCTGTCCTACTACGTCACGCTGCACGAGCTGGCCAAGGTCGACGCCTCGCACGCCCTCACGGTGAGCGCCCACACCAATCTGGGTACCTCACCGATCGTGGAGTTCGGGACCGCGGACCAGAAGCAGCGGTACGTGCCGCTGCTGGCGAGCGGCAAGGTGATGGGGGGATTCGGTCTCACCGAGCCGGGGGCCGGCAGCGACGCCGGCGGCACAGCCAGCACCGCCGTCGACAAAGGGGATCACTACGTCCTCAATGGAACCAAGTCCCTCATCACCCACGGCGGGGTGGGGGAGATCTTCTCGGTGACGGCCCGGACTTCGCCCGGCAACGAGACCCGCGGTATCACCAGCTTCATTCTGACTAAGGACACCACCGATCTCGCCAAGTGTCGCGAGGTGGGGGTGGGACACGTCGAGGAGTTGCCCAAGACCCCGGGGTTCCGGGCCGGGAAGAAGGAAGACAAGATGGGCTGGCGGGCCAGCGATACCCGCGAGCTGATATTCGAAGACGCCATCGTTCCCAAGGAGAACGTCCTCGGCATTCAGGGGGACGGCTTCGTCAACTTTCTCAAAACCCTCGACGCCGGCCGGATCGGGATCGCGGCGCTTTCGTTAGGCATCGCCGAAGGCGCCTACGAACAGGCCCGGTGCTATTCCGGCAGCCGCAGGCAGTTCGGCCGCGCCATCGCCTCGTTCCAGGGGGTCGCCTTTGCCCTGGCCGACATGGCGATGGAGATCGAAGCCGGGACCCACCTCCTCTACACCGCAGCCCGGCTCAAGCAGGCCGGCAAGCCGTTCAAGAAGGAAGCGGCGATGGCCAAGCTGTTCTGCTCCGAGCTGGCCATGCGGGCCACCACCAAGGCGGTCCAGATCTTCGGCGGCTACGGCTACACCACCGAGTACCCGGTCGAGCGGATGATGCGGGATGCCAAAGTGTGCGAAATCGGGGAGGGGACCAGCGAGATCCAGCGGATTGTCATCGCCCGTGAGATCCTGGCCGGCATGGTCGATACCCGGCAGGTGGCATCGGCATGACGGGACGCCTTGCTCTAAATTCTGACAGGACATAGCTTTGGAGCTATGCAT
>DASWKS010000606.1:0-2189 GCA_036396495.1 Gemmatimonadales bacterium | reverse complement strand
GATCGGGCTGGACCGGATCGCCGGCTATCTCGGCCCCGAAACGCTGGACGTGTGGGGGGCCGAGCACGGATCGCTCGGCACCGTCGGCCAGGTCACGGTGACGGAGTTCGCCGGCGACGGCCGCGACACGTTTCTGCTGGATGTCCGAGGGGAATCGGAATGGCGGGGGGGCCACCTTCCGGGCGCCACCCTGATTCCGCTCTCCGAGCTTCCGGAGCGTCTGGGGGAGGTTCCCTCCGACCGGGCGGTGGTGGTTCATTGCCAGACCGGCTCCCGCTCGGCGATCGCCGCCAGCCTCCTGCTGGCTCGGGGCCGCCGGGCCAGCAATCTGGCGGGAGGGTATTCGGCCTGGGTCGCGGCCGGACTTCCGGTGGTGACCTAGGGCCGACCCGGAGCTCCAGACTTCACGATTGTTGACTATACAACTATATGGCTATATAGTCATAAATTATGAAACCTCCGCGCCGACTCCACCAGGCCGCCGCTGCCGTGGTGCTCGGGGTCCTTGCCGGGCCGTCGGCCGCGCAACAGCCGCTCACGCTGGCGCGCGCCTTCGCCATCGCCGATAGCCAGGCCTACGGCAACCGGCTCGCCCACGCGGCCCGGGATCTTCGGGCCGGTGAGCGGGACCAGACCCTCAAGGGCCTGCTGCCCTCGTTGCGGGTCGAGGGTGGATGGATGCGGACCACCGACCCGCTCAGTGCGTTCGGATTCACCCTGCGCCAGCGCGGCGTCAGCCAGGCCTCTTTCGATCCGTCGGCGCTGAACGCGCCCGAGCCGATCAGCAACATCGCCGCCGGGTTGGTGGCCGAAGTGCCGTTGCTCAATCCCGACGTCTGGCTGGGCCGCCGTGCGGCCGATGCGGCGGTCCGGGCCGCCGAGGAGATGACGCGCTGGACCCGGGCGGCGGGCCGGCTCGACGTGGTCCGGGCGTACTTCGGCGGGATCCTGGCCCGGGACCACGTCGCTGCCCTGGAGGCCGGATGGGCGGCGGCCCAAAGTCACGTGCGATCGGCTCGATCGCTCTACGAACAGGGTATCGTGACCCGCTCCGACGTTCTGCTGGCCGAGGTCAAGGCGGGCCAGCTGGAGGCGCAGCTGCTGTCGGTGCGGGGGCGGGAGGCGATCGCGTTGCGCCAGCTGGCCGTGGTGCTGGGAATCGCCGAGCCCGGCACGCTCTCGCTTCCAGCGGCGTTGCCCGACCTGGCGCCGCTGACCCGGATCGATCCTCAATCGATGCCCGGGCTCCGAGCCGATGTCGCGGCCGCGCAGGCTGGCGCGGAGGCCGCCCGCCACGACGTGGCGCGGGCGACGGCGCTGCTGCTGCCTCGGGTCAATTCCTTTGGCCGACTCGACTGGAACCAGCCGCGGACCGGGTTCGGCGGTCGGCCCTCCTGGACCATCGGCGTGATGGCGAGCTGGTCCCTGTTCGGCGGCGGATCGGAGCTGGTAGCTCGGCGGGCGGCGATGGCGCGGGCCGCGAGTGCGGCGACCGAGGCAGAAGCCGCCGAAGCCAGGGCGGCGCTGGAACTGGCCGAACGGCGCAACGATCTCGAGGTGGCTCTCGCCACCACGGCGATCGCGTCACGCGCGGTGGACCAGGCGGCTGAAGCCCATCGGATCGTGAGCCGGAAATACCAGGGTGGGCTCGCTACGGTCACCGAATTGCTCGAGGCCTCCGCGGTGGAGACCCACGCCAGGGTGGAGCGCTCCGCATCGATCTACCGCGCGATCACCGCGGCGGCGGCCTGGCGGGTAACGCTGGGCCTGGATGCTTCGGATCTGACGCTTCTGGACCAAGGCGGAAACTGATATGCGGATGCACGTGCGACCGGCCCTGTCGGCACTCGGAGCGGTCCTCGCTTTCTCGGCCTGTGGTGGGGAACCTCCCGAGCGGGCCGGCCCGGCTCCGCTGGAGATCGGCGGGACGGCGTTCGTGGTCCGCGACACGCTCGTAGTCGATGTGTTCGAAGCGGCGGGAGTGGCCGAGCCGGTGCAACGGGCGATGCTGGCGTCGAAGCTGATGGCCCGGGTTACCGAGGTGCTGGTTCAGGAGGGCGATCGGGTGGGGGCCGGCCAGGTGCTCGCGCGACTGGACGCCCGGGATCTCTCCGCCCGGGCCGAACAGGCGGCGGCCGGACTGACCGGAGCGGAAGCCGGCTACCAGGAAGCGCTGGCGCAGGCCCATC
>DASWKS010000605.1:0-5313 GCA_036396495.1 Gemmatimonadales bacterium | reverse complement strand
CTTCCACCACGGGCATCTCGTTGATGCGGAGCATCCGGTACAGATCGAAGTTGCCCTGGACCGAGCGCCCACCCTCGATGGTGATCTCGCCGTAGAGGGCCGCCGCCAGACCGTAGACGACGGCGCTCTCGATCTGGGCCGCGATGATGTCGGGGTTGACGATGGGTCCGCAGTCGATGGCCGCGACGACCCGATGTACCCGCGGCACCCCCTGTTGCATCGAGACCTCGGCTACCTGCGCCACATAGCTGCCGAACGACTCCGCCACGGCAATGCCCCGCGCTTGCCCGGACGGGAGCGGCGTGCCCCAACCGGCCTTCTCGGCGGCGAGCTCCAGCACCCGCTTGTGGCGCGGCGCCTGGCCCAACAAGCCGCGGCGAAACTCGAACGGGTCCTTGCCGGCCGCCTGGGCCAGCTCATCCACGAAGCATTCCGAGAAGAAGGCGTTCTGGGACGAGCCCACCGACCGCCAGAACCCGGTTGGCACCCCCAGGTTGGGGTTGTGCACTTCCACCGCCACGTTGGGAATGGCGTAAGGGAAATTCGACAAGCCCTCGTGCGAGCTGTCGTCGACCTTGCCCGGACCGGCGGGGATGATCGCCGGGCACGCTACCCGGTTGACCCACGACACCGGGGTGCCGTCCGCCGAGACGGTCCCCCGGAACCAGGCGGTCGATACCGGACGATAGAAGTCGTGCTGGATGTCGTCCTCGCGGCTCCAGACCACTTTCACGGGCGCCGCCACGGCCTTGGAGCACTCCAGGGCTTCGCCCACAAAATCGAGGAAGAAGCGACGACCGAAGCCGCCACCCAGCAGCGTGGTATGAATCGTCACCTGGTCCGCGGGAACCCCGCCGATCCGGGCCGCGACTTCGCGGGCCCCGCCGCCGAACGCCTGGCCCGCCGCAGCCTGAAACTGGATCGGTGCCCAGACCGTCACCTTATCGGCTTCGACGTGGGCGGTGGCGTTCATCGGCTCCATGCAGGCGTGCGCGAGATAAGGCACTTCGTACACCGCCTCGACCACCTTGCCGGCCTGAGGCGCCGCACCGGCTCCCGCCTTGCGTACCGAGACGCCCGGGCGCTTTACCAGTGCCGCCAGCTGGACCGAGATCTTCTGGCTCGACTGACCGGCGTTAGGCCCGTTGTCCCATTCCACCTTGAGGGCCTCACGCCCCTTGCGAGCCGACCAGTACCCCTCGGCGATGACCGCCACGCCGGAACTGATCGGGACGACTTGGCGCACCCCGGGGACGGCCTTGGCCGCCGCCTCATCCCACTTGACCGGCTTGCCACCGAAGACCGGGCTTCGTTCCACCACCGCCACCAGCAGACCCGGCACCTTCACATCGATTCCGAAGCGTCCGGCGCCGACCACCTTGTCGGGCAGGTCCAGTCGAGGCACCGCCTTGCCGAGAATCCGGAAATCCTTCGGGTCCTTGAGCGTCACGGTCTCCGGCACCGGGATGGCAGCGGCGGCTTCGGCCAACTCGCCGTACGACAGCCGATCGCTCGAGCCGTTTTTGAGCACCGAACCCGCCGCGGTGGAGCAGGCTTCCGGCCCCACGCCCCAGCGCTGGGCCGCGGCCGCGACCAGCATGGCGCGCGCCCTGGCACCAGCCTCTCGCATCGGTTTCCAGGACGCCCGCACCGTCGTGCTGCCCCCGGTGCCCTGCATCCCGAACGCGGGGTTGAAGTAGGCCTCGCCCGCCGGGGACTGCTCCACCCTCACCTTGGACCACTCGACATCCAACTCTTCGGCCACCAGTTGCGGCACCGCCGTGAGAACTCCCTGGCCCATCTCGGAGTATCCGCAGACGACGGTGACCGATCCGTCCGTACTCACTCGGACGAACGCATCGGGCGCAAACGGCGTGGTAACGGGCCCGGAGGACGCGCCCTCGCCCGGGGCGCAACCCCACTGAACCGCGACCGTCAAGCCCACCCCGGCGACCGCGGTCGATCGCAGGAAATCCCGCCGTGAGACCCTCCCTGCTCCCTGCTCCTCGCTCCCTGACGCGTTCATGGGGCACCTCCCGCGGCCCGGTGGATGGCCCGTCGGATACGCTGGTAGGTGCCGCAGCGGCACATGTTGCCTGACATGGCGGCATCGATGTCCGCGTCGGTTGGATTCCTGGTCCGGGCCAGCAACGCGGCAGCCGACATGATCTGGCCCGACTGGCAGTAGCCGCACTGGGGAACCTGCTCGGCGATCCAGGCCTGTTGCACGACATGGCTGCCATCGTCCGAGAGGCCTTCGATGGTCGTGACCTCGCGCTCACCCAGACTGCCGACCGGAAGCTGGCAGGCGCGGGCCGGCTGGCCGTTGAGGTGGACGGTACAGGCACCGCATTGCCCGATCCCGCAGCCGAACTTGGTACCCGTCATGCCCAAGGCATCGCGAAGCACCCAGAGTAAGGGCGTGTCGGGAGGGGCGTCGACCGACACGTCCTTGCCATTGATGCGCAGGCCGATCATATGAACCTCGGATTGTGTGAGACTACGAAGCTACTTCACGCGCAGAGCGATGCTGTAACCACCGGGCTCCAGCAGAGCATAGGTGTCGCGGGCGGCGACCTGCTCCACCAGCACCGTGTAGGAGGTCAGGTTTCGGGTATCGGGCACGGTCAGGCGCAGAATATCGCCGTCGGTAATGTTGCCCGTCAGCACCACCCGGGTGGTCGCGCCCGAGGTGGCCGACGAGACCCGGTGGCCTCCCACCGGGGTAACCGCACTGACCGGACCCACGACGCGGAGCAGGAGCGCCCCGTCCTGGTTGTTGGGCGTGTTGAGGGCCGCCACCAGCTCACCCGGCCGGGGCTCGTCGGTGGGGCCATCCTCGCCCCCACACGCGAGGGCTACGGCCAGCAACAGCAGCAGGGGGTTTCGCCGCGTCATCGCCTTCCCCCCACCAGCTTCTGAAGCACCGCGGCGCTGGGTTGGAGACCCGCGCGCTTGAGGAAGGCCAGGTAATCGCCGACGTCGTATCCGCCGTTGCGGTTCCCCAGGGAATCAAGGTAGTCCCGTTGCGCCTGGGTCAACCGGGTGGTTCCCAGAACTTCCTGAGTGGCGTCCTCGACCGGAATCTGCTGCTCCAGCAGAAACACTGCGGTCACGTCGTAAGGCCGCTGCATCGGCAACACCAGGGCCGGGTTGACCGTCGCGGTATCGCCCTGCCACCCGCCGAAAACCGAACTCGACGGCGGCGTGGCGTTGAGCGTCACCGCGCTCCCAGCCTCGACGAAAATTCCCTGGGCCAGGTTTCCCTGCACGCTGGAGCTCAGCGTTCCGCCGCCTTGAATGGCGGCCAGTACCCGATGCGACGCGGCGAACGTGGCGGTGATGGTATCGGGACCGGCGCCGCTGACCAGTTGCTGTTCCCGCGGTCCGCCGTTGCTCCACGCCAGGAAGCGGGCCTCGGTTCGCCCGCCATTGACCGTCTGGGTGACGTCGGCGCCGAGCGTGATTACATCGCCTTGCGGAACGACCTCCTCGTAGCGGGTGGTCAGGGCTCCGGCCACTCGGATCTCCGCGCCCGTGGTACCGGGCCGGAACAGGGACGGCTGACGCCGGGTGAAGCGGAACCGCATGACCTGGCCGGCCAGCTGTTCGACACGGTCGATGGCAAAGCCCGCGAACTCGTTGAAGTGGTTCCGGGATGACGGGTTGGTGGCGAATCCGAAACGGGTGTTGCCGTTCGAGCCGGGATAGGAGTCGCCGGTGTCACCCCGGTTGGTCGATCCCAGCGTCCGAAGCTGGTTGAGGCCATCGGCCTGCATCAGCGAAACGCCCTGATTGACGCCGGTGTTCACCCGGTTGCTGGGACGGCCCAATGCAATGACGTTCTCGTCGATGAACCAGATGGCCAGGCCGGGCGCTTTCCGCTTGGAATAGCTCGGATTCATCTGGGCCGTGTCGCTCTGCACCGCCTGACGATTCTCGATCAGGAAATACTCGGCCGGAATGCTCGCCCGGGCCAGGAAGACTGTGTCGCTGAGCTGGCGGGGTCCGGTCTCCACGACGCTGTTCTGTGCGAGCTCCTGGACGGTTACCCACCCTAGCTCCACCAGGGACCAGGCGTCGTAGGTGGCCGGGCTCAGCGGTTTGGTGAAGTTCCCGCTGCCCATGATACCCCACTCGCCGATCCCCTGGGTCCGCGTTCCCTGGTCGGTGTCGTAGAGGTCGGGCAGCCCGAAGGCGTGTCCGGTCTCGTGAGCCACCGTACCGATCGGCATGATGAACCCTTCCGAGCAGGCGTTGTCGCCCCCGATCTGGCTCTGGATGGTGTAATCGTCTACCTGGATGAACTGCCCGGCGATCGGCTGTCCGTTGGTTCCGCGTCTCGGGGTCTTGGTGACGTACGCCGATCCCCCGTTCCAGGCCCGGATCTGGAACCGGTGGGACCAGATCCCGGGCTTGCCGCAGGCGCCGTCCACGGTGGGGTGGAGGAAGGTGACGAAATCGACGATGCCGTCGTCGTCGCCCGAGTTCGGCAGGCCGTCCGGCCCGTCGTTGTCGAACTGATTCCAGGTGGTGTCCAGGCCGGGACGGAGGGAAACCGAGTCCAGCGCCTGGAGCAGCATCTGACCGAAGCGGGTCCCGTTGTTGGGACACGAGTTCACCACCCCGACACCGTTGCAGCCGTCCTCGAAATAGGTGTTGGTGGTGTCCATCCGCACCGGATCGAAGACCCGCCCTTCCATCTGGATCAGGCCGTTGGAAAGCTCTTCGTAATAGGTCTTGAGGCTGTACGGCCGGTTGAGCGTGGCGGGAGTCGGGGTGAACAGCACCTGCTGGAAATCGCTGATCGGGAACGCCACCGGGATATTCGAATAGGCGATCGGAACCACCGGGACGAAGACTGTTCCGGTGACGGCGTTGGCGGCCCCGGCGGCCAGCAGATGGGGCTGACCGCCCCGAACCGACTCGGCCGCACGATTGAGGGACAGGAGGTTCCCGGATCGGAGCAGCTGCCGGCGGCTCTCCCGAATCCGCGAGACCTTTCTCCGCCAGGCGCCCTCGGGCCGGAAATCCATCCCGCGGACCTCGAAGCGTCCCAGTTCCCCACCTCGGGGGCCCTGCGCAACGGCCTCGGAGGCAAGCACGCAAAGGCCCACCACGAGGCCAAGTTCCAACCAGTAACGCACGCAAGGACTCATGGACTATTCGGGTTGAAGAATACCGTGTTGCGACCCTGCAACCAACCTGTGGCAGGTTCGCTTGTGGTCCCGGGCCCCACAAATTAAGTTAAGTTGTTGCGTGACTTGACTGTCGGTCGGACCGTCCATCCTCTGCGAGGGACCGTGCCCCACA
>DASWKS010000604.1:0-2347 GCA_036396495.1 Gemmatimonadales bacterium | reverse complement strand
GATGAGGTTGGCGTTGGGCTCGTTCTCGGTGATGGAATTGGCGAGCTTCTGGAGCAGAATGGTCTTGCCGGCCTTGGGCGGTGCGACGATCAGGCCACGCTGGCCGAAGCCGATGGGGGACAGGATGTCCACCACCCTGGTGGAGAGGTCGCCGTCCGCGCGCTCCAGGCGAATGCGCCGATCGGGATAGCGCGGGCGCAGGTTGTCAAAGGCGATCCGGTGCTTGGCCTTGTCCGGCTCCTCGAAGTTGACCTGCTCGACCTTGAGGAGCGCCAGATACCGCTCCCCTTCCTTGGGCGGGCGCACCTGCCCCAGGATGGTGTCGCCCGTGCGCAGGTCGAACCGCTTGATCTGGCTCGGGCTCACGTAGATGTCGTCCGGCCCGTACAGGTAGTTCCAGTCCTGGCTCCGGAGAAAACCGTAGCCCTCCGGAAGGATCTCCAGCACGCCTTCTCCGCGAATGACCGTATCGGTTTCGAGCAAGGCCTGCTCGATCCGGAAGATCAGATCCTGCTTGCGGAGGCCGGAGTAGTTCGAGATGTTCAGTTGCTGCGCCAGCTCGTGCAGCTCGGCCACTGACTTCTGCTTTAGTTCGGCGATGTCCACAGGGGGCACTCCGTCGGGTCGCTGGCTTGGTGGCCGGCGACCACCTGGGTGGTGATCGGGTAGGGAATCAGAGGCTGATCTTGGTATATGGACGGCGCTCCGGCGGGGCCGGAGAAGTGGATTCGTGACTCGTCAGGGGGGTTCGGGTGATGCCTGCCGGATGGCGGGACATTAACGGCCGACGCGGTTGCCGTCAAGAGTGTCCGTGGAGGAGCTGACTCCCCATTTCACGGCCTGGCGGGTCATGC
Source organism: Gemmatimonadales bacterium (assembly GCA_036396495.1). GTDB lineage: Bacteria > Gemmatimonadota > Gemmatimonadetes > Gemmatimonadales > GWC2-71-9 > SZUA-320. The sequence continues at coordinate 1,493 of DASWKS010000604.1, read as the reverse complement.
CCGCCGGGACCCGGGAAATAATCGACGCGTTGGTTGCCCCCTCCTCCCGGGGGTCGGACGGGCTGAGCGCCGCCCTGGCCCGCTGGCCGGGGAAGTGGTACTGGCTGGATCGGGACCACGGCACCCTGGTCCTGGTCCGACCGATCACCACCGTTCGGCCCCGCTGGCTGCTCCACGGGGCCCTCATTCTCCTTACTATCCTGTGTACCCTGGGGGCTGGGGCGGTCCTGGCTGGCGGGTATACCCCCGACCTCCGCCCCGGGCTGGCTGGAGTCTTCATTTCGGCCGGCGAATTCTTCCTGAGGGCGGTCCAGCGGGACTGGTACGTCCTGTTGCAGGGCTGGTCGTTCGCCCTACCGCTCCTGGCCATTCTGCTGGTGCACGAGCTGGGGCACTATGTGACGGCGCGGCGTTACGCGATCGATACCTCTCCCCCGTACTTCGTGCCGGTCCCGCCGACCCTCTCGCCCATCGGCAGCCTCGGGGCCTTCATCCGGCTCCGGAGTCCGGTCGTCGATCGGCGCCAGCTGCTCGATGTCGGCGCGGCCGGTCCTCTGGCCGGGTTCGTGGTTGCGGTTGCCGTCCTGGTGTGGGGTTACACCACTTCCGAGCGGATCCCCATCGTGATTGGAACCGACCCCAGCTATGTGACTCTGGCGGGGCAACCGCTCTTCCTGGGTGAATCCCTCCTGACGCGGGCGCTGCGTGACTGGCTCCTTCCCGGAACCGACGCGGTACACCTGAGCCTGCCGGCCTTCGCTGGATGGGTAGGGGTGTTCATCACCGGCCTGAATCTGATTCCGCTCAGCCAACTCGACGGCGGGCACGTGACCTATGGACTGCTGGGACGCCACCAGACCCGGGTGGCAATGCTGGCCGTGCTGGCGTTGCTCTGGCTGGCCCAGCGCTCCCCCAACTGGTATGTCTGGGTGGTGTTCGCGTTTCTGGTTGGGGGTGGGCGAGTGGGCCATCCGCCTGTGCTGGTGCCCAGCCGGGCCATCCCTCGCAGCCGCTGGTTGGTGGGTCTCGCCTGTGTGGTCGTGTTCGCCCTGACGTTCGTGCCCGTGCCATTCGAGTAATCGTCAGCCGTGGCGACTTGACGACCTGGATCCGATGACGGAAGACGCCCTCGAAGAACTGCTTTCCCGTCCCACCGCGGACCTGGTCCAGGAGATGAGTCACATCGCCGGCGATCTCCTGATCCTCGGCGCCGGCGGCAAGATGGGACCGAGTCTAGCCCGCCTGGCGGTGCGGGCCTCGCAGCAGGCGGGGGTCGCACGCAAGGTGGTTGCCGTCGCTCGATTCACTGATCCCACGATCGCGTCCTCTCTCGAGCAGGCTGGAGTCGATATTCTCGCAGGCGATCTCTTCGACCGCCGGACGGTGGCTCAGCTGCCGGAGGTGCCGAACGTGATCTATATGGTCGGTCAGAAGTTCGGCACCGCCGAGGCGGCCAGCCGGACCTGGGCAGTCAACGCCTATCTGCCGGCCCT
>DASWKS010000603.1:0-5786 GCA_036396495.1 Gemmatimonadales bacterium | reverse complement strand
GCGGCAGCTCGCGCACGCTGCCATCGGGAAGGGTGACCTGGAGCGTCATCGGATGACGGTCTCGGGCTGCACCACCGGCTCGGTCTCGGAACCCAGGACCAGCGCGAGCACGATGCCGGCCAGGATCAGGAGGATGACCAGGCCCCAGCGGAGCCAGGTGGAACCGGAGGGCGCGTTGGGCTCTGACACAAGCGAACTCATGTTGGTGAATGGAGCTACAAGAGGACTGAGCCGGTCGTTAACTTAACCCCATGCGCAGGCTTTCTGTACGGCGTTCGAATGCGGCCCGGGATGCAACCCTGGGCGCGGCCGGCCTGGGACTGGGGCTGGTCGCCGGGTTCATTCTCCGGGGATTTGTCGGAGGCATGGACCGGCGCCGGATCCGGACCCTGGTGGGCGAAATGACCGGCCAGCACCGGGTGCCGTTCGCCATGCCGCGCCAGGACGCGATCCGGATCACGGCGGCCCTGGGTGACGACCCCCTGCTCGGGGGCATCGAATTCGAGGTCGTGACGGTCCGCATCGGGCAGGTGGAGCTGCACGGCTGGGTCCCTTCCCGCGCCGCCAGCGCCCGCGCCATGCGGCTGGCACGCAGTGCCGCCCCCGACACCGAAGTGACCAATCGCCTCAAGGTGCGGGGCGAGGACGACCATCCCGGCGGCGCCGGCGCGGACGAGGAGGAGCGTCAGCCCGCATGACCGCGTCGTTGCCGCCCCAGTACAATCCGGCCCAGATCGAACGCGACCTTTACCAGTGGTGGCTGGACCGTGCCGCCTGGCGGCCCGAGGCCACCGACCGGCGCGACCCGTTCGTCATCATGATGCCGCCGCCCAATGTGACCGACCGGCTGCACATGGGCCACGGCCTCAACCTGACCATCCAGGACACTCTGATCCGCTTCGAGAGGATGCGGGGCCGGGGCGCGGCCTGGATCCCCGGCACCGATCACGCCGGCATCGCCACCCAGAACGTGGTGGAGCGCCTGCTGGGGAAGGAAGGGCGGACCCGCTTCGACCTGGGCCGCGAGGCGTTCGTGGAACGGGTCCGCGAGTATGTCCGTGAGACCGGCGACACCATCCTGCACCAGATCCGGGGATTGGGCGCCAGCTGCGACTGGTCCCGCACCTACTACACCTTCTCCGACACCCTGTCGCGCGCGGTGCGGGAAGTGTTCGTCTCGTGGTACGAACGCGACCTGATCTACCGCGGCAAGTACATCATCAACTGGTGTCCCCGCTGCCTCACCGCCCTCTCGAACGAGGAGGCCGAGAAGCAGGAAACCACGGGGACCCTCTGGCGGATCCGCTACCCGCTCGAAGGCGGCGGTCACCTGGTGGTCGCGACCACCCGGCCCGAGACCTTACTGGGCGACACCGGCGTCGGGGTCCATCCGACCGATAAGCGCTACCGGAAGCTGGTCGGCAAGCAGGTGAAGTTGCCGCTCACCGACCGCCTCATTCCGGTGGTGGCCGACGAGGCCGTCGACCGTGAGTTCGGCACCGGCGCCGTCAAGCTCACGCCGGCTCACGACCCGCTGGACTTCGAGATCGCGGTCCGGCAGGGACTGACGGCCATCGACGTGTTGACACCGGAAGCCCGCATGGCGGAGACGGTGCCGCTCCGCTTCCAGGGACTGGACCGCTTCGAGGCCCGCAAGCGGGTGGTGGCCGAGCTGGAGGCCGAGGGACTGGTGGAAGGCAGCGAGCCGCACACCCATGCCATCGGGCGCTGCTATCGCTGCGACACCGTGGTGGAGCCCCGGCTCTCGGACCAGTGGTTCGTGCGGATGCAGCGGCTGGCCGAGCCGGCCCTTCAGGCTTACCGCCAGGGAGTGCTGCGCTTCGTGCCCGAGCGGTGGGGGCCGGTCTACGAGCAGTGGCTCACCGGCATTCGCGACTGGTGCATCTCGCGCCAACTCTGGTGGGGCCATCGGATCCCGGTGTGGTACTGCGACGGCTGCGGCACCATCTCCGCCAGTCGGACCGATATCTGGGAATGCGGGGCCTGCCACAGCGCCCTGCGCCAGGACGACGATGTCCTCGATACCTGGTTCTCGTCCCAGCTGGTGCCGTTCACCAGCCTGGGATGGCCCGACCGCACCGCCGACCTGGAGCGATTCTATCCCGGCCACGTGCTGGTCACCGGACCCGACATCATCTTCTTCTGGGTGGCCCGGATGGTGATGGCCGGACTGGACGTGAGGGGCCAGGTCCCATTCTCGACGGTCTACCTCACGGGCATCGTGCGCGACACCAAGCATCAGAAGATGTCCAAGTCGCGCGGCAACGGCATCGATCCCCTCGAGGTGATCGACCGGTTCGGAGCCGACGCGCTCCGCTATACCGCGCTTTCCGGCGCGGCGGTCGGGACCGATGTCATCCTCGACCCCGACGATCTCGAAGTCTCGTTCGGGCCGGGGCGGAACTTCGCCAATAAGCTCTGGAATGCCGGCCGGTTCATCCTGTCGAATCTGGACGGCCCGGTCCGGCCGCTGGCGGGGAAGTATCCCGATGTGGTCCGCCGCAAGGAGCTGGCCCTCGCCGATCGCTGGATCATCGCCCGCTGTGATGCCGCGGTGCGGGACGCCACCCAGGCTTACGAGCGGTATCGTCTCAACGAGGCGATCGGTACTGCCTATCATTTCCTCTGGAGCGACTTGGCCGACTGGTATATCGAGCAGGTAAAGCCACGACTCTACGGCAGCCAGCCCGGCGGCGACGTGGCCCGCGCGGTGCTGGCGCAGGTCTTCGAGGTGGCGCTCCGGCTGTTGCATCCGGCCATGCCCTTCATCACCGAGACGCTCTGGAAACAGCTGCCGGGCCGCGCGCCTCGGGCCTCCATTTCCGAGGCGGCCTGGCCCCGGCCGGATGACCGCGCCACCGACGCCGAGGCCCTGGCGGGTTTCGCCCTGTTGCAGGAGTTGGTGGGCGCCGTCCGGTCCATCCGGGCCGACTACGGCGTGCAGCCGGGTCGGACGGTACGGGTGATGGTCGGGAGCCCGTCAGCCTCGGTCCGCCGGGCCATCCAGGCGGAGCCGGGCACCATCGAGCGGCTGGCGAAGGTGGAATCCCTCACCTTGCATGAGGGGGACGGGGCCGCGCGGGGGGCCGGTCACGCGGTGTTGACCGACGGCACTAAAGTTACCGTGCCGCTGGGCGAGCTGATCGACGTGGATCGGGAATGCGCCCGGCTGGGCGGCGAGCTCGAGCGCCTAACGGGCCTGATCCGGGGCCAGGAGACCAAGCTCGCCAACGCCCAGTTCACCAGCCGCGCGCCCCAGGCGGTGGTGGAACGCGAGCGGGAGAAGCTCGTCTCGTGGCGCGACCAGGCCGACTCGCTGCGCCACAAGCGCGAGCAGCTCGGTTGTACCGGGTGAGACCCGTCGCCGTGCTGCTGGTCGTTCTCGCCGGCTGCGCCAAGATCGCTCCTCCCCCCGGTGGCCCGCCCGACCTGCGTCCCCCCAACCTGGTTGCCACCCGCCCCGATTCTCTCGCCAGCTATGCCGATTTCGACGGCGACGTCGAGTTTCGGTTCGACGAAGTCGTGTCCGAGGGGGGCCAGCCCAATTTCGGCCTGGGCAGCGGTGATCTCGAGAAGCTGGTGGTGCTGTCCCCTAGCGAGGAGGTGCCGGTGGTGCGCTGGCGTCGCGACCGCATTACGGTCCATCCTCGAGGGGGCTGGCGCGGCAACACCGTGTACCGGGTCGAGCTGCTGGCCGGGGTGCGCGACCTGCGCAACAATACGTCGCGCGCCTCCACGGTGGTCACCTTCACCACCGGAGCCGACCTGCCGACCGACTCGCTGATCGGGCGAGTGGTCGACTGGAGCACGTCGCGACCCGCCCGCCAGGCTCTGGTCGAAGCCGTCCTCATGCCCGACAGCCTGGTCTACCGCACCCAGGCCGATTCGTCGGGCCGGTTCCGGTTCGGTCCCCTCCCTCGGGGTGAATACGTGGTCTACGGCGCGATCGATCAGAACCGCAACAGCCGGCGGGAGTCGCGCGAGAACTTCGATTCCATCCGGGTCCAGTCCGCCCGCGATTCAGTGGGCGAGATCTGGGCCTTCCGCCACGACTCGCTGCCTCCCCGAATCCAGAATGTCGCGCGCACCGATTCGTTGACCGCGACGCTCAGCTTCACGACCCATCTCGATCCCCGCCAGCGGCTGCCGGCCGATTCGGTTCGAGTGTTGCGATTGCCGGATTCCAGCGCGGTGGAGGTCGAAGCGCTATTGCCGCAGCAGGCCTTCGACAGCCTTTACCGCCCCCGGCCCACGGCGGCCGACTCGGCGCGGGTTCGGGCAGCCGATTCGCTCGCGGTCCGGCCGCCGGCGCGGGATAGTGCCGTCCGGATCCCTGGGGTGCCGCCCCGCCGGGTGGTGGGAGCCCGCCCCCAGGCGGACACGACGGATCGCGGCCCGCTCCGAACCAAACCGTCGTTGTTCGATAAACTCCTGCTCCGAATGAAGCAGGCCTGGCGCGACAGCACCCGCTACGTCGTAATCGTCAACGGCGTCACCACGGTGAACGGTGTGACCGGCAGTGCCCGGGGCATCCTGGAGATTCAGGCTCGGCCGCCGGCACTACCCGATTCCGCCCGCCGCGACACGACCGGAGTGCGTCCCGATTCTTCTCGCGGCGATACCGTCCGCCTGTCCGTCCGTCCGTCGGTCCGTCCGCCCGCCAATGAGTGACTCCCGCCGTTCGATCCCCTCCGTGGACCGGCTGCTGCGGGAGCCCGGCATCACCGCGCTGCTCGAGACGGCGCCCCGGAACGTGGTGGTCGCCGCGGTGCGCGACGCCGTGAACGCGGCCCGGGCACGGACCGAGGGTCCGCCCGCCGATTGGATCGCCGAGGTACGGGATCGGGTGGCCCGCCGAAGCACCCCGTCACTCCAGCCGGTGATCAACGCGACCGGCGTCGTGCTGCACACCAATCTCGGCCGGGCCCCCCTGGCCCCGGCGGCGCTGGCTGCTGTCCAGGCCGTGGCCCGGGGCTACTCGACCCTCGAATACGATCTGCCTTCGGGTCAGCGAGGGAGCCGAACCGACCACTGCAACCGACTGTTGGCCGAGCTCACCGGCGCCGAGGAAGCGCTAGTGGTCAACAATGCCGCGGCGGCGCTGGTCCTGGCTCTCAACCAGGTGGCGGCAGGACGGGAGGTCGTAATCTCCCGCGGTGAGTTGATCGAAATCGGCGGCTCGTTCCGGATCCCCGATATCCTGGAAAAGAGCGGCGCGATTCTCCGTGAGGTCGGGACCACCAATCGGACCCATCTGGACGACTACGCCGCCGCACTCTCCGACCGGAGCGGCGCCATTCTCACGGTGCACCGCAGCAACTTCGAGCTGCGCGGCTTCGTCACTTCGCCCCAGCCCTCCGAGCTGGCCGCGCTGGCTCAGCGGCACGGCCTTCCTTACCTGTACGACATCGGCAGCGGGCTGCTGGCGGATCTGTCGGCCTGGGGGTTGAGCACCGAGCCGCGGGTGGCTGAGGCGGTGACGTGCGGCGCCGACCTGGTGCTGTTCAGCGGGGACAAACTGCTGGGAGGGCCCCAGGCTGGCTGCCTGGTGGGAAGAAGCGCGCTGGTGAAGCAATCCCGTGCCAATGCGTTCGCGCGGGCCGCGCGGGCCGACAAGCTCACCCTGGCGGCCCTGGAGGCGACCCTCACCCTCTATCACGATCCTGAGGCGGCCCGGGCCCAGATCCCGGTGCTCCGAATGCTCACCGCCGATCCCCGAACCCTGGCCGAGCGGGCCCATCGCCTGGCCGCGCTGATCCCGCGGG
>DASWKS010000602.1:0-5020 GCA_036396495.1 Gemmatimonadales bacterium | reverse complement strand
TTGACCATGGTGGTATCGACCGAAGCGCTGACGTCGGGCCGCGAACGATTACAGCCCGCCGCCACCGCTCCGAGCAGCAGAACCACTTCGAGAAGCGGCCGAGCGCTCAAGGGGTGGTCGTCAAGCCGCCCAGCTCGGCTTCGACGTTGGCCAGCGGGCTGAAGACGAACTGGCTGCCGGACCCGTTGCCGCCCCAGAGAATGCCCGCCAGGAAGCTGTTACCTCCGGTCACGCGGAACACCGGCGAACCGCTATCGCCGCCCTGGACCAGCACCGCGCCGGAGCGGGTCACCACGGTCTGGCAGATCTGGACGATATTGGTCCCCGATACCCCGATGGTCGCGCAGGTGGTGGTGACCTCACCCGCAGTCCACCCGGTGGTGCGACCGGTCTTGTTGAGGGTCTCGCCCACCGTGAAGTTGGTCCGCAGATCCTCCCCCGAGATGGTCCGGTTGCCGGTGATCGTCAGCGAGCCGTTGTTGGGGCCGGAGGTCGTCGCGATCTGGCCGCGGGTAAACTGAATCCCGCCGGCGTAGGCCACCCGGGCCGCATCGCTTCGACGGCAGCGGCGTCCCCTGGGGCAACCGGCGATGTTGCGCTGGTAAGCGGGGTCGGCCACCTCGGTGCCGATCTGGACCGGATCGACCGTCTGCAAGGGCTGCCAGTATGGGGTGGCGTCGTTCCCGCCCTGCGTGTCGGTACAATGCGAGGCGGTGATGAAGGAGGCCTGGGTCCCTGAGGTGGCGTTGAACCCGAGGGTGCAGAGGAAGCCGGGGAAATTGATCTGCAAGCCGCCCACGATCGGGCGAACCCGGTCCCGTAGAGTCGCCATTCTCAGCAGGGGCTCGGTCTGGTCGATGACCAGGGCGCGTTCCGGAATGCCCGCCCGCACCAGCGCGGCTCGAACCAAGCCAATGGCTCCCGGCCGGTCGACTGCGATCCGGATGCGGTTCTGCGCCTCGTCCAGATCCACCAGCACCGTCCCGTCGACTTGGAATGCCGCCGGGATGGCATCGGCAAACCAGCGTTCCAGCTCCGCCCATTCGAACTCCGCCCGCCGCACTTGGAGCTCACCCTGCCCGATGCCGCTGGCCTGGAGGAACCCTTCCAATACGCCGGTAGCATGGGCGGCCTCGCCCGCGTCGGTCAGGTAGATGGTGGGGCGGCCATTCTCGAGGAAAAAGCCGCCGAAGCCGGGTACGCTGCTCACCAAGGCGGCGGGCTCGACCGATTCGACTCGGGGTCTCGGGGTTTGGTCGGGACTGGTGGGGATGGTCCCGTCATGGCACGCGGCTATAGCCAACGACAGCATGACGGCGGACAAGCCCGCACGGCTCTGCGGCATGGTGACCTCTGGTTGCGAGTTTTCCCTGTGGAACGACGAAAGATGCATGAACTTGCCCGCTCCGCCATCCGGCAGAATGAGCTAGCATTCACCGTGCCATCGGAACGAGGACGAAATGTGCGGCGTCGTCGCAGCGATTTGGATCAAGCGGGCCCATCGGGGCCCCATGGACCCCGTCCGGGAGGCGGATCTGGTCCCGGGCGGGGGGCTGGCCGGCAGTGCGGATCGGGGCGGCAAACGGCAGGTGACCCTGATCGAGCAGGAAGTCTGGGACGATCTGATGCGGGAGACCGCGGGGGCCATCGATCCTTCGGCTCGCCGGGCCAACCTGCTGGTCAAAGGGATGTCCCTCTCCGACAGCCGCGGCAAGGTGCTCCGGGTCGGGGACTGCCGGCTTCGGATCCACGGCGAAACCCGTCCCTGCGAACAAATGGACCAGGCGCTACCGGGTCTGCGGGAAGCCATGGGCCGGCCCTGGGGCGGCGGCGCCTTCGCCGAAGTGGTGGCAGGAGGGCGGATCCGCGTGGGCGATGAAGTCGGGTGGGAACCTCAGTAAGGTCGGATGCGTTTCAACCCCCGATGCCACGGAGTGACTCGTGACTGAGCTCGCAACTCTTGCGGGCGGTTGTTTCTGGTGCCTCGAGGCCGTGTTCGAACGGCTGAAGGGCGTCGAGCGGGTTGTCTCCGGGTACATAGGCGGGAAACTGCCCGACCCCGACTACACACTGGTGTGCTCCGGTACCAGCGGGCACGCCGAGGCGGTCCAGATCAGTTTCGATCCCGGTGTCATTTCGTATCGCACGTTGCTCGAGCTCTTCTTCGCCTTTCACGATCCCACCACGCTCAACCGTCAAGGCCCCGATGTGGGCACCCAGTACCGCTCGGCCATCTTCACCCACAGTGCGGCGCAGAAGGCGGAAGCGGAGGCCGTGATCCGGGAGCTGACCGCGGACGCCACCTTCGACGCCCCCATCCTCACCGAGGTCACCCCGGCGCCGACCTTCTATCCCGGCGAGGGGTATCACCAGCAGTACTACCAGCGCAACCAGTGGCAGCCCTACTGCATGGCGGTGATCAGTCCCAAAGTCTCCAAGCTCCGATCGGCCTACGCTTCGCTGCTTCGCTGATCGATCTGACGCTATCTTAGTCCCATGGCCTTCCCATCTCCCGGCTCCCGGGTGCGGGCCCTGTGGGACCGGGTCGCGCCGCTGCCGGGAGGCACCTGGATCTTCAGCCGGCTCTTGTCATTCATGGTTCCCTACACCGGCACGGTGGGAGCTCATGTGCGCGAGCTCAGGCCGGGCTATGCCAGAATCACGCTGCGGGATCGGCGCCGGGTCCGTAATCACCTCGATTCCATCCACGCCGTCGCCCTGGCCAACCTGGGCGAGGTCACCAGCGGGCTCGCCATGGTGACGGGGTTGCCGCCAGGGGTCAGAGGCATCGTCACCGGTCTGTCGATCGAGTACTTCAAGAAGGCCCGCGGCACCCTGACGGCGGAAAGCACACCCACCATTCCTCCTGCCCTGAGCGAGTCCACCGAAGCCACCGTGACCGCCGACATCCGCGATCACACCGGCGACGTCGTCGCCCGGACCGCCGTGCGCTGGCGCTTGAGCCCTCCGGCGTGAGCCGGTTTGATACCGCGCTCACGCGCCAGGCCGGGATCGAGGTGCCGCTGATCTGCGGCGCCATGTATCCCTGCAGCAATCCCGAGCTGGTCGCGGCCGTCTCGGAGGCGGGCGCCATTGGCATTGTCCAGCCCATTTCGTTGACGTATGTGCATGGACACGAATACCGCGAAGGCCTGCGTCTCATCCGGCGCTTGACGTCGCGGCCCATCGGTCTCAATGCGCTGATCGAAGCCTCATCGCAGGCCTACCACCAGAGAATGGTCCGCTGGGTCAACGTCGCTCTCGAAGAGGGCGTTCGTTTCTTCATCACGTCGCTGGGCAATCCCCGCTGGGTGGTGGACGCGGTGAAACCGGCCGGAGGCGTGGTGTACCACGATGTCACCGAGCGCAAGTGGGCCCTCAAGGGCCTGCAGGGTGGGGTCGACGGTCTGATCGCGGTGAACGATCGAGCCGGCGGCCACGCCGGGCCCAAGTCCGCCGAGCTGCTCCTCGAGGAGCTGGGAGACCTGGGCGTGCCCCTGGTGTGCGCCGGCGGGGTCGGCTCGCCGGAAGACTTTGCCCGCGCGCTGGACCTGGGGTACGCCGGGGTGCAGATGGGCACCCGGTTCATCGCGACCACTGAATGCCGCGCCAGCGACGCCTACAAGCAGGCGATCCTGCGGGCCCGTGAGTCGGACATCGTGCTCACCGAACGGATCACCGGCGTGCCCGTATCGGTGATCAACACGCCCTTCATTCAGCGCATCGGGACCCGGGCGGGACCCCTGGCGCGCTGGATGCTCCGGGGCCGCCGGACCAAACGGCTGATGCGATCGCTGTACGCGCTCAAGTCGCTCTGGCAGCTCAAGCACGCCTCGCTGGACGAGAGCGGCGAGAAGGATTACTGGCAGGCCGGCAAGAGCGTTGCGGGGATCGAGAGCATTGAGCCGGCCGGCGACATCGTGCGGCGGTTCGCACTGGCGGTCGGAAACGTCGGGCGGGTCGGAAAGGTCGGATGACCTTCCGATTGCGCCCTCGGCATTGGGGCCAACGTCGTCATCTTCAGCCTCGCCAACGCGCTCCTGCTGCGGCCCCTGCCGGTGGAGCAGCGCTCGCGCCTGGTGCGGATCGGCCGGACCGAGCAGGGCGAAGGGTTCAAGAGAGATCCGAGCCGAGCACATGGTGGACCAGCCCGCGGTGCTGCGCGAGTTCGACGCCTGGACCGACGGGTTCGCGAAGCACGTCGCCCGGAAGGGCAAGGTGACTCCGGGCCGGTATCGCGCCTAGGAGTATCGTCCCGTCGCATTTCTGGGCCGACCTCAAGACCAAATGGCGCGGTCTCCGCATGGCACTGGGCGGTCCCATCCCGGGAAGCTCGCCGGCCATCCAGCAGCAGCGGGGGCTCAACCGCGACCCGACCATCCACTACCAGAAGGCGAAGGCGCGAAACTCCGGAACGACCAGGGCGAGGCTGGATGCAACCTTTCACCCCAGTCCGGTCACTCACCGGCGACCCCCACAGTGAGTCTCCCGGTGCTCGCCTTGCTGGCCGTCCTGCTCTTCCTCGTTCCCGCCGCTCTGCTCGCCCAGTCCGAGGCCCCACCCGTGTTGTCCGAAGCTGAGGAGATCCGCCTGGCCCGGAGCGGCGCTCCGCCCGAAGTCACGAAAGCCGCCACTGTATTGGTTCTCAGGAACGGCAAGTACGTCGAGGCCGTGAAGGGCTCCGGAGACGTGACCTGCCTGGTGAATCGGAGTCAGCCCTTGAGCCTCGAACCGGAGTGCTACGACGGGGAAGCCTCGATCACGGTGTTGCCGATCCACCGGTTTCAGACCGAGCAGCGGATCGCCGGCACACCGAAATCGGAAATCGACGCCCGGGTGGATGAGCGGCTCCGGTCCGGCGAGTTCCGGCTGCCCCGACGCCCGGCCCTGGTGTACATGATGTCCGCCGCGCAGGTGCTCTATAACGACAACGGCCAGAAAGTCGGCCCCTGGCTGCCTCACCTCATGTGGTATTTCCCGTACCTGAAGGCGGCCGACCTGGGCCTGCCCGCAGCCAACG
>DASWKS010000601.1:0-2905 GCA_036396495.1 Gemmatimonadales bacterium | reverse complement strand
CGGTCAGTATTGCCCTCCGACGCGGACCATCGTCTCCTGCCAGGTTATGGCCGGCGCGACGACGTGGTCGGTGGAAACGGACAGCCCGTGACGCCGCCCGAACGGTCTCACGGCGGCACTGGCGCCGCGCGCGCGAGCTATCAACATTGGTAAGGTATTTCGCGCCGTGGAACGCCAGCCTGGCCGTCTTCGCCCACACGAAGCATGGGTGTCGCCTGTCCCTGCGAGGTACCAGTGCACCGGAAGCATGTCGGCTTGAGAGTTGTCTGATGGCACGCCAATCGCCGAGCCCAGGACGGGCAAAAGGCGTTGCCGCGTCCGGGCCGGCGGGCCGGCGCCGCTCAGCCCGGCGCCCGAGCACCCCCGCCGCGGGGCTTCGGGCTCTGGTGGAGGACAGTGACGAGGGTATGATCCTCGCCGACGAGAACGGCATGATTCTCTATGCCAACGGAGCAGCCGAACGGGTACTGGGTTACCCCGCCGCCGAGCTGGTAGGCCGGATCGGCTTCGAACTGGTGGAGCCGGAGCACCTGCGGGTTGCCCAGGAGGGATTCGGCCGGTGCCTGGCGAATCCGGACCTGGCCGTGGCGTTCGACGTGGTCGTCAGGCATCGGGACGAGACCTCCCGCCCCATCGCCGTCAAGCTGGTGAACCGGCTCGCCGTCCCGGGGGTCAACGCCGTGGTGGTGCACTTCCGTGAAGTCTCACCCGGCGCCCCGACGCGAGACCTCGCCCTGGAACCCGCCGATAACTACCGCACCCTGTTCTACAACGCCCCGGTCGGGCTCGGCGTGGCCGATCTGGATGGGACCCTGCTGGCCTTCAATGACGCCATGCTGCAGCCCGGCGGATACTCCCGGGAGGACATCCAGCGGCTGGGGAACGTGGCGCGCCTGTATTGCCACGCGACCGAGCGAGATCGGGTACTGGAGCTGGCCCGATCACAGGGCCGCGTCTGGCGCGAGGAGGTGCAGTTCAGGCGCAAGGACGGCTCCTGCTACGATACCCTGCTCAGCCTGACGCCGGTGCAGTATGGTGGCCGGTCCTGCTGGTACGCCGCGGTGGAGGACATTACCGGGCGCAAGCAGGTCGAAGAGCGGCAGCGCCAACTGGAAGGCCGACTTCGCCAGGCCCAGAAAATGGAGGCGGTGGGCAACATGACCGCGGGCATCTCCCACGACTTCAACAACATTCTTTCGGTCATCACCATGAGTGCCGACCTGATGGCCGAGGCGTTGGAGCGGGAGGAGACCCATCTCAGGGACCACGTGGCCGACTTGCAGGAGGCCGCGCAGCTGGGAGCGGCCACGGTGCGAAAGCTGCTGGCGTTCAGCCGTCACGCGGATCTGCACCGTGAGCCCATCGATCTGACGGAGGTGGTGAGCGGGCTTCACACCATGGTAAGGCGACTGGCGCCCGAGCCGGTACGTCTCGACATCAAGGTCGTCCCCGGGGCCGTCGCCGATGTCGATCCCTCGGCCCTGGAACAGATGGTTCTCAACCTGGTGACCAACGCCTGCGATGCCATGCCGGGCGGAGGCCGCCTCACCATTGAAGCCGCACCGATGGTTCTGTCGGCGGCGGAAAGGCCGGGTGAATGGATGGAGCCGGGTCCCTACGCCCGCGTCATGGTCACCGATACCGGCATCGGGATGGACCCGCGGACTCGGGCGCGGGCGTTCGAGCCCTTCTTCACGACCAAGCGGGCCGGCGCCGGGACCGGGCTGGGGCTGGCCATGGTCTACGGACTGGTCAAGCAGCAGGAGGGATTCGTGGATCTGCAGAGCGAGGTCGGCACGGGTACCAGCGTCAGCCTCTACTTTCCCAGGAGGGCAGAGGGGTGAGCACTCCGGGTCATTCTGCCGGGGTCTCCAGGGCCCACCCTCGCCTGGCCGCGGTTCTCCTGGCCGGGCGGAGCCTGCTCTGGGCCCTCCTGCTGCCGGGATTCTTCGCGGGGTATCTCCCCTGGCGGTACTTCGGACTTCGGGAGGTCGTCCTCGATTTCGGCAACGCCCTCCACTGGATCGGCCTGATGGCAATCGGGCTGGGTGCCGGTCTCCTGGCGCTCTGCATCTTCGAGTTCGCCCGGCGCGGCCGCGGCACGCTGTCACCAGTGGACCCTCCCCGCCACCTGGTGGTCGAGGGACTCTATCGCTCCGTCCGGAACCCGATGTACCTGAGCGTCACACTCATCGTGCTGGGTGAGGTCGTGCTCACTCGATCGCGCGGATTGTTTGCTTACTGGGCGATATGGTTTCTTCTGGTCAATCTCTTCGTAATGGGGTATGAGGAGCCCACGCTGCGCCGGGAGTTCGGGAGCGCCTACGAGGCGTATTCGGCGAAGGTGGGACGATGGCTGCCGCGGTTGCGCCCCTGAGCTTGACCAGTCGCCCGGTTGCCATCGTGACCGCCGCGAGCCGAGGCATCGGTGCGGCCTGCGCCCGCGAACTGTCCCGCCGCGGGTACGCCCTCGGCCTCATGTCCCGGTCGGACGACCTGCAATCGGTGGCAACTGAGTTAGACGCTGTCGCGGTCACCGGTTCGGTCAAGCGAGAGGAAGACCTGCGCCGGCTGGTGGAGGCGACGCTCGAGCGGTACGGCCGCATCGATGGGGTGGTGAACAACAGCGGGCATGCCCCCAAAGGGGAACTGGTCGAGTTGACCGACCAGGATTGGCAGGGCGGATTCGAGCTCCTTGTGCTCAACGTCGTCCGGGTGGCGCGGCTCGTCACCCCGACCATGCTCGCCCAGCGAAGCGGGTCGATCGTCAACCTGTCGACCTTCGGCGCGGTCGAGCCGTCCCTCCGGTTCCCGGTGTCGTCGGTTCTGCGCGCTTCCCTCGGAGCCTACGCCAGGCTGTTTACCCAGCGCTACGCCGGGTCGGGTCTTCGGATGAACAATGTGC
>DASWKS010000600.1:0-5081 GCA_036396495.1 Gemmatimonadales bacterium | reverse complement strand
AGCGCCCTATTGTCATCCTGAGCGAAGCGAGAATCTGCTTGGCATGGACTCGATCCTTCGTTTCGCTCAGGATGAGGCGTGGTTCGTCCCCCCCCGCCTGCCAGCGTCTGCACCGTGTCCAGCCCCACCGGACCGCACCGTGCACTATGGCCCCCAGCACCGCACGGTGCACCGCACCTGGCACGAGGAACCCGGAACCCGGAACGCCGCTTGTAGACCCCCCTCACCCCCGCTAGAATGAGCGGCGCTGCATGCCGACTTCTCGCCTGTTGGACGAACCGGGAATGGGCCGTGCGCTCCAACGCATGGCCGACGAAGTCATCCAGCGGTGCGGCGGGGGTGACCCGCCGCTTCTGGTGGGTATTCAGCGCCGGGGCGTCTATCTGGCCGACCGGCTCGCCGCCCTGCTCGGACCCAGGATCGGGCCGGTGCGCCTCGGCAAACTCGACATCACGCTCTATCGCGACGACCTGCAGCAGATCGGTCCCCGCCCCATCGTGGGGGAGACCAGCCTTCCGCCCGACATCAACGGCCAGACCTGCGTCATCGTGGATGATGTGCTCTACACCGGCCGCACCATCCGGGCCGCGCTGGACGAGTTCGCCGACTTCGGCCGCCCCCGCCGCATCATGCTGGCCGTGCTGGTCGACCGGGGCGGGCGCGAGCTTCCGATCCAGCCCGAGGTGGTCGGGATGACGGTGGAGACCGGGCCCCACGACCGGGTCGATGTGGCGGTACGGGAGCTGGACGGCTTCGACGCCGTCGACCTGGTGCGAGGAGAGGGCTGATGGCCCTGCTCGGCAAGGACCTGGTCGGCCTGGAATACCTCACCCGCGAACAGATCCAATTCATTCTCGATACCGCCGAGCCATTCAAGGAAGTCAGCGAACGGCCCATCAAGAAGGTGCCGGCCCTCCGCGGCAAGACCATCGTCAATCTTTTTTTCGAAGCCTCGACCCGGACCCGGATTTCCTTTGAATTCGCCGAGAAGCGGCTCTCGGCCGATACCGTGAACGTGGCGGTGCAGGGCTCCTCCGTCAGCAAGGGCGAGACGCTGGTCGACACCGCGCGCAACCTGGAAGCGATGCGGATCGACATGGTGGTGATCCGACACCCGGCTTCGGGTGCGGCCCGGTTCCTGGGCGAGCGGATCCGGTCCAACGTGATCAATGCGGGTGACGGCAAGCACGAGCATCCCACCCAGGGCCTGCTCGATCTGCTCACGCTGCGGGACAAGTTCGGGCGGCTGGAAGGACTCAAGGTGGCCATCTGCGGCGACGTGCTTCACAGCCGTGTCGCACGGAGCAATATCTGGGGACTGTTGCGGCTGGGTGCGGAAGTGGCCGTATGCGGGCCGCCGTCCCTGCTGCCGCGCCACGTCGGCGAGCTCGGCGTCACGGTGTTTCATCGCATCGAGGACGCCATCCAGTGGGCCGACGCCCTCAACGTGCTTCGGTTGCAGCTGGAGCGGATGCAGGCCGGCTTCATCCCATCGCTGCGCGAATACAACCGGGTGTTCGGGGTCACCAGCGAGCGGCTGGCTCGCGCGCCCGGAGACCTGGTGATCCTGCATCCGGGGCCAATGAACCGGGGGGTCGAAATCGACAGCGACGTCGCCGACGGACCCCACAGCGTGATCCTGCCCCAGGTGACCAACGGTGTGGCGGTGCGGATGGCGGTGCTGTATCTGCTGGCCGGCGGGTCGCCCGACTGGGCCCACCAGAGCACCCGGGGAGATGAGCGGTGAGGCCGCTCCTGATCCGGGGCGGGCGGGTGATCGATCCCTCGCGTGGCAGCGACGGGATCGCGGACGTGTATGTGGCCGAGGGACGGATCGAGGCGGTGGGCCGCAACATCGCGCCGGGTGATGACGCGGAAGTGCTCGAGGCCGCCGGGAAGGTGGTGGCGCCCGGGTTCATCGATCTCCACGTGCACCTGCGCGAGCCGGGACAAGAAGACCTGGAAACGGTGGACAGCGGTGCCATGGCCGCGGCGGCCGGCGGCTTCACCACGGTCTGCGCCATGCCTAACACCGATCCGGTGACGGACAACCAGGCCGCGGTGGGGTTCATCGTCCGGCAATCGATTCGGGCCGGAAAGGCGCGGGTGCGTCCCATCGGCGCCATCTCGCTGGGCCAGAAGGGCCAGCAGCTGGCCGAGTTCGGGGAGATGGTCGGGGCCGGCGCGGTGGCGGTGAGCGACGACGGCAAGCCGGTGGTGTCGAGCCACCTGATGCGGACCGCGCTCGAGTACGCCCAGGTGTTCGGGATTCCGGTTGCGGACCATTGCGAGGATCCGACCCTGTCGGCCGGCGGCTCGATGCACGAAGGCCTGGTCTCCACCCGTCTGGGACTCAAGGGCATCCCGGCGGCCGCGGAAGAGATCATGGTGGCGCGTAACATTCTGCTGGCCGAGCTCACCGGCGGGCATATTCATCTCTGCCACATGTCGACCCGCGGGTCGGTGGCGCTGATTCGCCGGGCCAAGGAGCAGGGACTCAGAGTCACGGCCGAGGCCACGCCCCACCATTTCAGCCTGACCCACGATCGGGTGGGCAACTACGACACCAACGCCAAGATGAACCCGCCCCTGCGCGAGAGCGCCGATCGGGCCGCGATCCGGGACGGATTGAAGGATGGCACCATCGACGTGATCGCCACCGATCACGCACCCCATCACTACGATGCCAAGGAACGCGAGTTCGACGAAGCGCCGAACGGGATCATCGGGCTCGAGACCGCGCTGGGTCTCGGCCTGCGGGAACTGGTACGACCCGGGCTGCTGTCGCTTCCCGAACTGATCAACCTCATGAGCACCCGGCCAGCCCGGGTCTTCCGCCTTCCGGGCGGGACGCTGGCCACCGGCGCGCCGGCTGATGTGGTGGTCTTCGATCCTGAGGCTCGCTGGACCGTAGTCCCGGAGCGGTTCTACTCGAAGAGTCGGAACACGCCGTGGGCCGGGGAGGAGATGGTGGGACGGGTGGCGCTGACGCTGGTCGATGGCAGGGCGGTGTTTCGAGTCTAGCGTTCCTGGTTCCGGGTTCCGGGTTCCAGGTGCCGAGTGCGGTGCTGGGTGCGGTGCCAGGTGCAGTGCCATGGTCCCGAGTGCCAGGTGTGATGCCGGCATTACCTCGTCGGTAGAGCCACGGCGACGAACGCAGCACTGGGCACGTAGCACCGCACGAAGCACCACACCCGGCACCTGGAACCCGAAACCAGGAACCTGTGCTCGGCCCCTGTGCCCCGCCCCCGTTGCAGCGGCGCGCTGTCAAAGATTCGAACGCCCCATCACGTAACACGTTTCCCGATTGACGCGATTCATTAGATTATGCCTGCAGGAGCTTCCGCCCGGAGCACCCTGCAGGAGAGCTATGAGCGACGTAACCCCCGAAGCCACTGCCGAGATCGAAGCCCTGCTTGCCGACCGGCAGCGGCTGCAGGAGTGGCTGGACCGGCTCGAATCCACCGCCGAACGGGCGCCCGCCGGCGTCCGGCAACGGGTGCGTGCCGATTATGAGGGCCGCCTGACCGAGGTTGTCGCTCGTCTGCGGGGCTACTCGACCGCCCTGTCTGCCTCGTTGGCCGCACTAAGGACCCATCGGGCCGACTACCAGTCCCAACGAACCGAGGTAGAGGAAGCCCGGGCCGAGGCCGAGCTTCGGCATGCAGTAGGCGAGTACTCGGACGAAGATTGGACCCGGTTGGAGTCCGACGCCGGGCAGCGGATCAATGCCTTCACGGTGGAGATCGACCGGCTATCGGCCGAGATCTCCCGGTTGGAAGACGTCCTCTCCCAGGTTTCGCCGCCCCAGGAGCGGGCCCGACCCCAGGCGCCGCCGCCCCAGCCCCGTCCCGCTCCCCGGCAACCGGCCCCGGCGCCCCACCAGGAAGAGCGGCTCGAGATCCACGTGCTGGAGCGCGACGAGATCACCCTGACGGCCCGCGGTCCCCAGGGCACCGATGACAGCCAAAACGTCGTGACGCTCGATCCCGACCACATGGACGATATCGAAGCCATCCGGCCCGAAACGCCCCGGCCCACTCCGATCGAGGCTCCCCGGTTCACCCCCAAGAGCGGGCCGGAGCACCGCCCGCCCACCCGGGTTCCGACTGCACCGAGGACGCTGCGGTTCCCGGCTCCGCCGATCCCCGAGATCCCCAGCGCCCCATCGGTGGACGAGATGACGTTCCTCAAGTCCGTGACGTTGGACAGCCCGGCCAGCCGGGAACGCAGCGCCGCCGAGAATCGCCCGTCAGCTCCCCCCAAGGGACGAGGAGCTGGCGCCAGCAAGACGCTCAAGTGCGCCGAATGTGGCTCGATGAACCGGCCGACCGAGTGGTATTGTGAACGGTGCGGGGCGGAGCTCGCGGCACTCTAAACATCTGAACCAGGGAGCAGGAACCAGGGAGCAGGGAGCAGGGAGCAGGAAGCAGGAAATCAACGGGGCTCCGATGAGGTCGGAGCCCCGAATTGATTGAGAGAACCTGGTCCCTGCTCCCTGCTCCCTAGTCCTTGCTCCCTGTCTTACTTGACGAGCTTCGCCAGCCGCTGTTTGGTCCGGGCGGCGGTATTCCGATGGATGATGTTCTTGCGACCCGCCCGATCGAGCAGTTGCTGCGCCGTTTGATAGGCGGCCTGCCGCTCTTCCGCCGTGGCCGCGCTGCGGACCTTCTTCACCGCGGTCCGGAGCTCGCTCCGCTGAGCCCGGTTGACGGCGGTCCTGGTCTTGGTCTGGCGCTGGTGCTTCTTGGCGGCACGGGTACGGGGCACGGCAACCTCGATCGTCGGTGTCTGATGGCCGGGAATGCTACTCCCGACAGAGCCGAAAAAGCTAAGGGCTCAAACGCCCAAGTGCAAGTGTGCCATTGATTTTGCCGCTGCGGTGCCCTTTATTGCTCCCGCTAACTCCCGCTGGGCCAGATGGAGGACCCCGAATAGATGACTCTTCCCGAGGCCCCGTCGCTCGGCATCGCCGGTGACACCGCGTTTGTCGTCGAGCTGGAGTCGTTCACGGGGCCGCTCGACCTGCTGTTGCACCTGCTCCGGGAAGAGCAGCTCGACATTTCCGACATTCCCATCGC
>DASWKS010000599.1:0-1898 GCA_036396495.1 Gemmatimonadales bacterium | reverse complement strand
TTGTTCTGGCGTCGCCCGGGTGGCGATGTACTCCTCGATGGAGACACCCGCCCTCCGGGCCGCGGCGGCCACCCGCCGTCCCATCTCCTCACCCCATGCGATCGCGAGCGTGGTGGCGACCGAGGTCTCCGACCAGCGCAGGTCCCACGCCCGGAGCGCCGCGACCGGCTCGGCCAGCTCCGATTTGAGCGGACTGGTCGCGGCGGTCTGATCCCAGGCTTTGAGCAGGGCAGGAATCAGTGGCTCGAACGCCGTCAGGTAGCTGTCATACGCCGCTGCGATGAGCGAGGTCAGCGTGAAATCCTTCCTGCCTTCCAGCACCCGGATGGCGTGGAGGCCCCGCGCGTTTTCGCTGCCGGTCTCCATGTAGGCCGGGTAGTCGGCCTTCCGGGGACTGTTGGCGCCGGCCGCGGAGTAGGGCCAATTGTTCGTATTGTAGAGCCATCCGGTGCCGGGGTTCAGCAGGTGGGGGCTCTCCTCCACGCGGAACACCCCGTTCCACTCCGTCGCCGGGTCGCTGCCGTCCACCGGGCGATTCCAATTGAACCGGGGGTCGCGCCGGGGGACGAAGTTGGCGTGGAAGTAGGCGATGTTACCCTCGGCATCGGCGAAGATGGTGTTGTTGGACGAGTTGGTGTGGAGCTCCATGGTCTGGCGGAACGCCTGGTAGTTCAGGGCCTTGGTCCGGGAGTAGGACTGGGTCAGAGCCTTGAGCGGCTCCTCCATCAGGCGAACGGTCACCCACTTCCCGTCGGCCTCCCGCACCACCGGTCCATGATGGGTCCGGTACACCGTGAACACCTTGCTCGCCATGCCGGTACCGGCCCGATAGGGGACCGTGATCCGGGCCGAGTCCACCGGGCGGTCTTCCTGCCCGTAGCGGTAGAAATAGCCGTTGTCCTTCCGCACCACGGTTTCCAGGTATTCGTCGATGTTGTCGACCCCGCTGGAGGTGTGCATCCAGCCGGCGCGCTCGTTGAATCCCTGATAGACGAAGAACTGGCCCCAGGTCACGGCGCCGTAGGCGTTCAGGCCTTCGTCGCTCGCCACCTGTACTTCGGCCCGGAAGAAGAACGAGGTGTGCGGATTGATCAGCAGCAGGGCTCGCCGGGCGGCCGTGTTTCCCGGCGCTATGGCAAAGCCATTCGATCCGGCCGGTTCCGCCTCGCCGGTGTCTTTCTCGTCGGGGCTCTGGCTCGTGCCGGTCCTGCCGTAGAACGCCTCCAGTTGCTTCAAGGACACCTGCTCGATGTCGCCGCCAATGCTGCCTTCGCTGAAGCTCAGGGCCATCCACGGCTCAAACCGCTGGATGACCCGGGGCGTGACTTCGGGATGCTTGTGGAGGTAGAAGTTCAGGCCATCCGCCCAGGCGTTCATCAGGCGCCGCAACCATTCGGGGCTGGTCTGGTACATCCGCTTCATGCTGTCCGGGTGGATGAACAGCTTCATGCGCAGATCCCGATACACCGCGGACTCGCCTTCCGCTTCCGCCAGCCGCCCCATCGCGTTGAGGTAGTTGGTCTCGACCCGGTTGAAGTCGTCCTCGGCCTGGGCGTACATCAACCCGAAGACGGCGTCGGCGTCGGTCTTGCCGTGGATGTGGGGAATGCCCCATTCGTCCCGGATGATGGTAACGTTCTGGGCTTGCCCCTCCCAGGCCGCGACCTCATGCTCCCCGGATGATTGGGATGCGGACGGCGCGCATCCTACGGCCAGAGTGAGAACGAGCCAGAGGCCGCGGTGTGGCACGGGCCGCGGCTCGATGTAATGGATGGGCATGAGTTAGAGTATCTGGTCCTGGGTTGCTTTGCCAGCGCTACTTGTCTGACAGGCCGATCGCAACTGGGTGGCGTGGTTCATAAAGCATAATCTCCACCCCGCCGGGCAGGCCCAGAACG
>DASWKS010000598.1:0-8048 GCA_036396495.1 Gemmatimonadales bacterium | reverse complement strand
TGGCCCGCGTCGGCGGCTGGGTGATTCAAAGCCACTTCCACATAGCTGGTGAGCTCCAGTCGCTGGGCCGTGCTCGCGCTGTTGCCCACCGTCAGCCGCCTCAGCTCGATGTCCGCGTCGGGCGCCACCGCCACCTCGAGCCGGGTGGTGACGAGGCAGCTCCTGTCCTGCGAGCTTCCTACCCACCACCAGTGCCCCTGGTCGATGTTCCGGATCAGGAGCAAGAAGCCCTGTACCTCGGCGGCCCAGTCGGCCGACCAGCGCGTCAGCGCCAGGTCACGCCAGGCCGAGTAACCACCGCCGGTATCACTCAGCCGGACCCGATAGGACCCGTTGGATAGCTCGGGTGCGTCCACCATCAACGCACGAAGACCAGCTCGGTGGGAAGCACCCGGAGGATCACTTCGCCCGCGGCGGTCGGTCGCATCTCCCGGCCATCGACTCGAACCTGGCGTGGAACCACAGCACCGGGAGACTTCACCACCAGGCCTCCGGGCGGCAGCCGCAGGCCCGGCTCGAACCGAAGTCGCACCGTGCTGCCTTCCAGTCGCACTTGGTAGGTCAACGAACCCCACCAGGTGCTGAGGCCCCGCACCCGGACTCCCTCGCCGGTGAGCCACTCCTCGGCGATCCCGGCACTGACCACCAGCGCGCTGTCCGCCTCGCGCTCATAGACGAACAGGTCGGCCGCGGAGCGAAGGAAATCCGAGCCGACCCAGGTGTGCGGCGAGTCCCCGATGAACTTGTCCGCCCGCCGGTCGCGCCAGACCACCTCGGGCCACTGGTTCCACTCCGGCGGCTCCCGGTCGCCCAGGAACATGGTCAGCAACGACAGAGCGCGGTCCTTCCGGCCCAGGCGCAGCAGGGTGCCGACCGAGCGGAGCTCGTACGGCGTGTACGCGTCCCACGCGAGCGTGCTGTCACGCCGGGTGGAGACTTCACGCCAGTAACGGTCGAAGGTGTGCTCCAGGGCCGCTCGGGGAAGATTCGACTCTTCCCCACCGGGCGAAACCGCGATCGTGGTGGAGGTCGGGTCGTAGTCGCCCAGGTCGGCGGAGCCGGGGATGAATTCGATGCGGTGCCGTCGCATGGCGCGCTGGATCGAGGCCAGCAGATCCCGCCGGAACTCGTCCCGGATGCCGCCGATACGGGTCGCTTCGCCCCGATGCCCCAGCGCCTGCGCCATCTGGGCCGCGTCCTTGAGCCCCCTCAGCGCAAAGAAGTCGTCCCAGTACGAATGCATCGGCTTGGCCGAATAGCCTTCGTGACTGATCGAGGGCGGAAGCAGACCGAAGAACACCTGTTTGTCCGGGGTCCGGTACTCCGCGGTTCGGAGCGTCTGCCGCAGCGAGTCGATGTACCCCACCACGCCGGAGATCTTGGGCCACATCCGTTCCAGCAGACTCCGATCGCCGGTGTGGCGCCAGTATTCCATGACCAGATAAACGAACTCGCCATGACTGTCGTGTTCCGGCACGGGATCGGCCCCGCGGCGATCCACGCAACAGGGAACTTTGCCGTTAGGGTACAGGAAGCCGGCATACCAATCGATGAACTCCCGGACCACATCGGCGTGCCCGAAGCGCATCAGTGCGGCGGACGTGAGTGCTCCATCCCGGATCCAGGATCGTTCGTAGGACCGGGATCCCGGCTGGATCGCGGCACGATCCCGGTTCACCAGGATCCAGGCGATGGTGCTGCGGATGGTGCGGGCGATGGCATCGCCGGAACCGGGCAGCGTGACCGTCCCCCGGTCTACGATCTCCCGCCAGCGCCGCGAGGCGGCTGCCATCGCCGTCCGGGCGGCGGCGACGTCCCGCGACGGCAGCGCCGATTCCCCGCCGGGCCGGAGCGGAATCTCCACGGCGACTTCGGCCGAGTCCCCCACCCCCAGCCGCAGCGGAAACGCCAGCCCGGCGGACGCCGCGCCTGACGGATCCCGCGCGACCCGGGGCCGCGGAATCTGCCCCCGCCGCAGATACTCCACGATCTCGCCCCCATCGAAGCTCGAAACCCCTGCATCGGCCGGCTCCACCAGCGGGATCACCCGCCGGTCGCCATTCACCTGGAGCTCGGCGCCGGTCCAGCGCAGCGAGTCGATCCGGGCCGCCCCACCGGGCACACCCAGAAACTGCCAGGGTGGATTCACCTGGAACGGCCGAACCGCGAGATAGAGCACCACAGGACGCGCCGACGAACCCCGGTTGTGTACCCGGTAGCGCAGCACCAGTGACGAGCGGTCCGCGCCGCCGGTCGCGAACCCCGTGACGGTCAGCGAGAGGTCCGGCGCAGTCCACTCGACCGATGGGATGGGAAGGTCTCCCTGCTCCAGCCCTACGCGGGCCTTCACGTCCCGCCAGGTGACCAGGCTGGAATCGAGGTAGAGAAACGGTTCCACCGAGAACGCCCCTGCCCCCGCGTCCACCGCCCCGTCCTCGTTGATGAGCCCCTCTTCCGGCGCGCCCTCCGCCCCGATCACCGTCCAGTAGGCCCGCTCCCCCAGGTAGTAGCGCGGAAAGGACCCCGGAGCCGACTCCCCGGCGATGGTCTCGAAGAAGGCGTTGCGCGACTCGCCGAACTCGATCGGCCGGATCACCAGGTCTGCCAGACCGTAACCGGCCGGTCCATCCGCCCGGCGCAACGACAGCTGCAGGAAGCGCGCTTCGCCGTCGGGAAGGTACAGGTGATCGCGGCCGCCGTTGCCGCCCCGAACCTGCCGCACCAGGTTCCAGGCCCGGCCATCGTCCGAGAGCAGCACGTCGTACTCACTCGCGGCGCGGTCCGGCTCCCACAGCAGGGTCACCCCGCCGAACTCCCGGGCCCGGCTGAAATCGACGGTCAGGTTCACCGCGCCCCCCGCATCGCTGCGCCAGGAGGTGGCGGTATCCCCGTCCACAATCGCGCCGGCCGGGTGACCCGGCGCCGCGACCGGTGAGGTGACGGTGGGGGTACCATCATAGGGCGTGATCACCGGCTGCTCGGTGAGGGCGAGGTCGTCGATCCAGACCGAGCCGGACCCGCCGCCACTTCCTGCGGTAATCACGATTTCGAGCGCGGCCATGCGCCCCAGCTCGCCGCCGCCCTGCGGGCCCCAGGCAAAACCGATCTGCCGCTTGCGGATGGTGATGCGCTGCCAGCTCCCGTCGAATCGCCGGTCCCGTTCGGTGTACCACCAGACGTTCTCGCCGCTTCCGTCCAGCAGCTTGAACTCGAGCGTGTTGGGCGGCGCCTCGCCCCGGATCCAGAGAGTGAAGGCGTAGTTAGGCGGCAGGGTGAGCGGCAGCGCCCGCCGGGCGATGGCATAGCCGCCACCACTGGCGAAGGAAAAATCCATCCGGAGCGCCCGTCCCCGGTGCCCCGAATCGCTGTGCAGAGTCAGTGAGACGCCGTCGGCCGGATGAGCGGACCACGGGGTGATGTCCTCGAACTGGTCGAGGGTCGTGGTGCGGCTCGAATCCGCCTGCCCCAGGGCCAACCAGGCCACGAGCGCCAGCGCGCCCGTCATCCCTTCACGCTCCCCTGCATGATGCCCTGGATGTAGTAGCGTTGCAGCGCCAGGAAGACCAGCAGCACCGGCAGCACGGTCACCACGGCGCCGGCCATCATCAGCTCCACATCCTGTACGTACTCGCCCGACAGTCCGGCCAGTGCCACCGGCAGGGTGTACCAGCGATCGTCGCTCAGCACGATCAGGGGCCACAGGAAATCGTTCCAGGAACCCAGGAAGGTGTAGATCGCCAGCGTCACCAGAATGGGCGAGATCACCGGCAGCACCACCGAACGGTAGATCCGGAACTCGCTGGCGCCGTCCAGCCGGGCCGCGTCCAGCAGATCATCAGGGATAGACAGCGCGTACTGCCGTACCATGAAGATGCCCAGGACGCTCGCCATCCAGGGGATGATCACACCCAGGTACGTGTTGATCACCCCCAGTTCGCGCAGCAACAGAAAGAGCGGCAGCATCCCGACCTGAGCCGGCACCACCAGCAAGCCGGCCAGCCCCCCGAACAGACGGTCGCGTCCGGCGAAGCGGAGTTTGGCGAAGGCATACCCCGCCAGCGAGTTGATGAAGAGCGAGAGCAGGGTGGCGCTGATCGCGGTCACGGCACTGTTGAACAGGTAGCCGCCCAGGGCCAGCCGGTCGATCAGAACCCGGTACTGCTCCAGGGTCGCCGTACGGGGCAGGATTGGCGGGGGCGTGCTGCTGGCGTCGCCCGCCGCCATCAGCGAGGCCGACACCATCCAGAGGAGCGGTCCCAGCGCGAACACCGCGCCCGCAATGAGCAGCAGGATCACCAGGGGCCGGCGGGTCACAGCTCCTCCCGCCGGAAGCGGAGCTGGACCGCGGTCGCGACCAGCATGATCAGAAACAGCACCACCGCGATCGCGGCCGCGGGACCGATCCGCCACCAGCGGAATCCCTCCTCGTACATGAAGAGCACGATACTGGTGGTGCTCTTGAGCGGACCGCCCTGGGTCATCACGTACGGCTCGGCGAAGACCTGGCAGTACCCGATGAAGGTGATCACCGCCACGAAGAGGAAGGTGGGACGCAGCAGGGGAAGTGTGATGTGGCGGAACTGGCGCCAGGGCCCAGCGCCATCCAGCCGGCCGGCCTCGTACAGCTCCTCGGGAATGCTTTGCAGGCCGGCCAGAAATACCACCATGGTGTAGCCGAAGCCTTTCCACACCGACAGCAGCACGATGGCGACCATGGCCCACCGGGGACTGCCTAACCAGTCGATCGGGTGGATACCGACCGCGCCCAGCGTCGCGTTCACCCACCCGTACTGCGGGTGGTAGAGGTAGCGCCACACGATAGCGACCGCGACAAGGGTGGTGACGTAGGGGGTGAAATACGCGGTGCGGAAAAAGCCGCCCCAGCGGCCCAGCCGGGTATTGAGCAGGAGCGCCGCCCCCAGTGATAACGCGATGGAGAGCGGCACCCCCAGCAGCACGAAGAACCCGGTATTCCGGAGCGCAATCCAGAACACCGGATTCCCCAGCAGATCCCGGTAGTTGCCCAGACCCACGAACCGGGTGTCGGCGGGGTTCCCGATCGAGTAGATGTCGAAGTCGGTGAAGCTCAGCGCCAGCGCGCCCAGGGCCGGCAACACGAAGAACACCGCGATGAGCAGCAGCGCCGGCGCGGTGAAGGCCCACCCCGCCCGCGTCTCTCGGGCCGAGCCCGGCGCGGTCACGGAATCGCCCCGGCCGCCCTGGGCTTGTCCCGCGACAGCAGCCAGCGGCGTCGCTCCAGCAGGCGATCCACCTCGGCGTCCAGTCCCGACAACGCCTGGGCGGCCGGCATTCCGCCCCGGACCGCGCGTTCGGTCCAGTCCATCACCTTCTGGGTGACGTTTTCCCACTCCGGGATCATGGGCGTCGGCACCACCCGCTCCAGCTGCGCCCGAAATGCCTGCGCCTCACGATCCCCGGCCAGGGCCGAGTCGCTCCAGGCTTCCTGGCGGGCCGGCAGATCGCCGGTGAGCCGATAGAACTCGGCTTGCACGTCGGGACGCGAGAGGTACTCGATCAACCGCCAGGCCGCTTCTTTTTTCTCCGAGGCCCGGAAGATCACCAGACTCGCTCCTCCGGCTAGAGACACGCCGCTGGCTGCGCCGGTGGGTCCGGGCAGCGGAGCGGTGGCCCACTGGTCCTGCTGCTCGGCCGGCAGCCGGCGCCGGAACTCTCCCAGGTTCCAGGGCCCGGTGATGTACATGGCGATCGTGCCGCGGGCGAATTCCTGATAGAGGTTGGCGATCTCGGTGCTCGCGAAAGGCGGCGCCAGCCCGTCGCGATAGAGATCCAGCATGAACTGGAACCCACGGCTGAACGCGCTGTCGCTGAACGCACCGTATCCCTCGGGCGAGATGAGGGTCGATCCGGCCTGCAGGCCCAGAATGACCTGGGGTGGCCATTCGTTGAGGGGCAGCAACAGCGGATAACGGCTGGGACCGCCCAGCCGTTTCATCGCCAGCATGGCCTCGCGCCAGCGGGCCCAGTCCTCCGGCACGGTCTGGTAACCGGCCTCTGCCAGCAGGTCCTTCCGGTAGAACAGCACCCGGGTATCGACATACCACGGAATGCCGTAGAGCTGACCCTCGATGAGATTGGTGGCCCAGATACCGCTGAAATAGCCCTCAGACCGGATCTCCGCCGACCGGGCCCGCCACGGCTCCAGCGGTTCCAGCGCCCGCAACGTCACCAGCTCGGGGATCCAGGTGTTGCCGAGTTGGGCCACGTCGGGCGTGGCCCGGCCGACTTGGGCGGTGAGCAGCTTCTCGTGTGCGGCGGTCCAGGGGATCGACTGGACCCGAACCCGGATTCCGGGATGCTCCCGCTCGAATCCAGGCACCAGCTGCGCCACCACTTCCCCCTCGCGGCCGAAACCCCAGAACCGCAGCGTGGTGTCGTCCTCGGCGGCGCGGCACCCGAGCCCCAGTGCGAGCGCGGCCGCGAGGAGGAGCCGGTTCATGGCGCCTGGTCGAGCCAGCCGCCGGTGAAGCCTGCCCGCTTGAGCCCGGCGACGATGTAGGGGCTCTTCCGCATGTACTTCCACACGAAATCCCGCCGATGATTGGCCAGCATGGCGAGGATGGGGCCCTGGTCGATGCCCAGGTAGTCGCCGTCAAACCAACCCACCCCGGCGACCACCCGCCCGTGCTGCACCGGAACGTCGAACTGGAACGTGGGATTGAACGAGTCCAGAAAGCCGTGCTGGCCGAAAAGCCACTCGCCGTACCGGACCCGCATCGCCAGCAGGGTCGGGATCGCGATCTCAGGAACGAACGGCACCGAGCCGCCGGCGGCGGTGGGCGCCAGGGTCCCGTCGTCGCGAATCTCGGTGAACGAGGCGCCGCGCGCCGCATAGGTGAAGAATCGCCGAGGCGTCCCCCGCACCGGCAAGGTCACGTCGGCGGGACCATCGGACGCGGTGAGTCCCCACAGCTCTCTGCCGTATCCCGACCAGCCCTCCGGATTGGCGACGGCATAGGACTGCTGCGCCAGCGACGCGCGGCGGGCATTCTCGAAGTAGTCGATCCCGCGCCCTCGCATGTAGCTGTCTTTGATCCCCCGGAAATCGATCCAGACATGGCTGTACTGGTGCCCGAAGAGCGGCGCGAACCCCACGTGCTCCTGGCCGTGGAAACTGCCCCACTGATAGGTACTGGTCCACGCTTCCCAGGCCGCGGGCTCGACCGGAAAGGTGGGCGAGCCGAGGGCCAGCACGTACAGCAGCATGGCCTCGTTGAGGCCCCGCCAGTCGTGGGACAGATAGCCGCTCTCCGGCTTCCATCCCATGTTGACCAGCGGCGGACTGCGTCGAGCCCAGGACCATTCCACCCGCCGGTAGAGCGAATCGGCGAACGCCCGGATGGAGGTCTCGGTCGGGTTGGCGCCGTCGAAGAACTCGCGGCAGAACAGCACCCCGCCCAGCAGCAGGGTGGTATCGATGGTCGACAGCTCCACCGTCTGGAACCGGAGGCCGGTGGTCATGTCGAGAAAGTGATAGAAGAAGCCCCGGTACCCCGCGGTGCCGGTCGCGGCCGGGCCTTGGGGCTGGCGCCAGAAGTACTGCATGGTGGTGAGGGTGCGCTGGGCCGCGCTGGCCCGGTCGACCCAGCCGCGATCCACTCCGATGGGATACGCCGTCAGGGCAAATCCCACGGCGGCGATACTGGAGAAGCTGGGCGTGGGCCAGCGGTCCGGCGTCAGGCCGGTGGTGGGGCTGCTCCGCTCCCAGAAGAACGTGAAGGTGCGCTGCTCCAGGGTGTCGAGAAACGCCGCCGCCCGCGGCGACGGATTCGGATCCGTGGACGGAGCCGAGCCGAGGCCGCAGGCCGCGCCGAAGAGTGCAAGCGCACCGGCGAGAAAGCGTAACCGGATCAGAACCGCACATCTCCTCCGATCTGGAGCCGCCGGGGATCGGAGATCACACAGCTGGCCCGGTCGAAGTTCGGGTCATTGGGATTCCCCACACTATTGAAGCAGCCCAGGTTCTGCTTGTTGAACACGTTGAACAGGTCGAAAGTCAGCCCGAGTTG
>DASWKS010000597.1:0-3550 GCA_036396495.1 Gemmatimonadales bacterium | reverse complement strand
GTGCGATGCAACGTCGGGAATTCCTCGAACTGACGGGCTCTGCCCTGGTTGCTCCGGCGCTGCAGCAAACCGCGCAGCTGCCGGAGCCGCCTCGGCTGGACGGCAGCCTGGCGTACGACGGCGTGTCCCTCCAGGCCGCGGCCACCGACGGCGGTGGGTTCACCCAGCGGCTCCCGCGGGTCGTTCTCAAGCCCGGCTCGGTGGACGATATGGCCCGCATGGTCTCCTACGCCAATCACCACCGGCTCACCGTCGCGATGCGGGGACGGGGCCATTCGGTCTACGGGCAGTCGCTTGCCCCGCGGGGTATCGTGATCGACAGCCGCTCCCTGGGCGCCGTGCGGATGGTGGGGAAGACGCTCGAGGCGGAGGCGGGGGCTTCGCTGGGGGATGCCGCCCGGACGGCGCTCGATGCCGGATTTGCCTTGCCGGTCATGTCCCCCTGTACCATGCTCTCGGTGGGGGGATTCCTGAGCGTGGGCGGCGAGTCGTTAGGCACGCGGCGTCACGGCGCGTTCGTCGATCAGGTGGCCGAACTGGACGTGGTGACCGGGACCGGCCAGCTGGTCACCTGTTCCGCGACCCAGGAGCCGGACCTGTTCGACCTGGTCTTGGCGGGGATGGGCCAATGCGGGATCATCGTCCGGGCCCGGCTCTGGGTGTTGCCGGCACCGGCCCAGACCGCGACCCGGACCCTGACCTACTCATCGCTCGAGAGCTTCGTCCACGAACAGATGCGGCTCGCCACCGACCTTCGGATCGACCACGTTTCGGGCCAGATCCTCCCCGGACCGGGGGGATCGTGGCGCTTCCTCACGACAGTGACCACGCTGGGCGTTGAGGGCCCCGCCCCGGATCCGGCGGATTGGTTGCAGGAATACTCGCCCCGCCACTTGTCCGATCTCACCCGGTCGCCCTACCGGAGCTACTTGTTGGGCGCCGAGCCCCCGTCGGCAGCGGCCGCGCGGGATGGGGACCCGGCGCCCCAGGTCCTTCACCCCCAACCCTCGCTCGCAGTCTGGCTTCCGGCCCGGGCCGGACACGAGCTGATCCGGATCCTCCTGGCGACGCCGAGGGCGACGGCCGGGGTGACCAGCATGCTGTGTCGAGCGCTCCCGACCGGCGTGTTTCATCGCCCCCTCTTCCGGGTGCCGGAGGAAGCGACGATGTTGGCGTTCTGGTTGCGGCGGGCGGTGGTCCCGGGGCAGGGAAGCAGTCTCGAATTCCAGCTGGACGCCAACGCCCGCTTCCTGGAGCGGGCCCTCGCGCTGGGCGCCAAGCGCTATCCGCCCTACGGAGGGGCCGCCTCGCCGGCCGACTGGCGGAAGCATTATGGCGAGAACCTGTACCGACAACTGGGGGCGGCCAAACGGCGCTACGACCCGCGCAACGTTTTGACTCCCGGCGTACGTATCTTCTAACTACTAGTCGAAGACGGTCGAAGCTGGTCGAAGACAGTCGAAGGGGTCTATCGACTCCCCCCTCACGATTCGTGACAATTTCTGGAGGACTCATGCGATATCTGCTCGTGGCCAGTGCTGCGCTCCTGTCTCCCACACTCCTTACCGCCCAGGAGCGCCCCTCCGATACCCTCCTGACGGTGAACCGGTATCTCGACTTCGAGTCGGTCAGTCAACCCAAGGTCTCTCCTGACGGGTCGCAGGTGTTCTGGACCCGGTCCTCGGTCGACAAGATGAAGGATCAGTTCGAGACGGGGCTCTGGCTGATGAATGCCGACGGCTCCAAGCAGCGCTTCCTGGTCAAGGGGTCCAATGCGGTCTGGTCGCCTGATGGAACGCGCATCGCGTATCTGGCCGAGGGCGAGCCGGGCGGGAACCAGATCTGGGTCCGGTACATGGACGCCGAAGGCGCCATCACCCAGGTCACCCGGGAGCAGAAGGCGTCGGCGAACATCAAGTGGTCTCCCGATGGGAAATCGATCGGTTTCAGCATGTTCGTCCCCTCGGTTCCCTCCTGGAAGATCGACCTGCCGTCCGCGCCGCCAGGTGCCAACTGGACCAAGGCGCCCCGGCTGGTGGAAGCACTCCATTACCGGGCCGACCGGCAGGGTTTCCTCGACGCCGGCTACACCCATCTCTTCGTAGTGCCGGCCATTGGGGGCACTCCCCGCCAGATCACCAAAGGCGAATGGAATGTCGGTGCCCGCGGCACCGGCTTGCCCGGCAGCGTGGGATGGGACTGGGCGCCCGATGGGCAGTCGGTGGTGGTGGAAGGCAACGACGATCCTAAGGCGGAACTGCAGCGGCTCCGCTCTGATCTCTACCGGGTCACCCTCGCCACCGGCGAGAAACGGCGCTTGACCGACGGGGCCGGCTTCTGGAGCAATCCCCAGGTGTCACCCGATGGCAAGTTGATCGCGTACCTTGGCCGGTCCAATCCGGAAGACACCTACCGCACCAGCGTGCTGCATACCATGAATCTCGATGGGAGTGGGGCCACGGCCCGGACCCAGGGTCTGGATCGCGACCCGTCGTCGGTCATCTGGGCGCCCGATTCCCGGGGACTCTACTTCACCGCTGCCGATCAAGGCACCAGCAATCTCCAGTACGTCGCCCTCGGCGGCGCCCCCCGGCAGCTGACCACAGGCGTCCATATGCTGACCCAGACGTCGATCGCGAAGAACGGGACCGCCTTCGCGGTGCGGTCGCACTACTCGGCCCCCCCCGACATCGTGCGGATCGACCTCAAGCGGCCGGCCGCCCTGACCCAGCTCACCGAAGTCAACGCCGATCTGCTCGCGGGCACCCGCCTGGGTGAGGTCGAAGAGGTCTGGTACACCTCGACCGGCGGCGCGCGGGTGCACGGCTGGATCGTCAAGCCGCCGTCCTTCGATCCGTCGAAGAAGTACCCGCTGATTATGGAGATTCACGGCGGCCCGCACGGGATGTACGGCGTCGGTTTCAGCTACATGTACCAGAACTTCGCCGCTAACGGGTTCGTGGTGCTCTACACCAACCCCCGTGGCAGCACCGGCTACGGCAGCGCGTTTGGCAACGCCATCAACAAAGCGTATCCCAGCGTGGACTACGATGACCTGATGGCCGGTGTTGATACCGTGGTGGGGCGCGGCTACATCGACACCAACGCGATGTACGTGGGGGGGTGTTCCGGCGGTGGGGTGCTGTCGAGCTGGGTGATCGCGCACACGACCCGGTTCGCCGCGGCGGCGGTGCGCTGTCCGGTGATCAACTGGATGAGTTTCGCCGGCAACACTGATATTCCGCTCTTCACCTTCAACTGGTTCGAGAAGCCGTTCTGGGAAGACCCTTCCGCCTGGCTCAAGCAGTCCTCGCTTATGCACGTGAAGAACGTCAAGACCCCCGTGCTGCTGATGACCGGCGTGCTGGACCTGCGGACCCCGATGCCGGAGACGGAGCAGTACTATGCCGCGCTCAAGATGCTGGGCGTCCCGGTGGCCATGCTCCGGTTCGAGAACGAATGGCACGTCACCAGCTCCCGGCCCTCGAACTTCATGCGGACCCAGTTGTACATGATGAGCTGGTACAAGCGGTGGACCAAGGGGGCGCAG
>DASWKS010000596.1:0-8790 GCA_036396495.1 Gemmatimonadales bacterium | reverse complement strand
GCCGGTGGCATCTGGTCGACGGTGGGCGACATGTATCGCTGGGTGATCGCGCTGGACCAGGGCCGAGTGGTGCCGAATTCCCAGCGCGAGCTGCTGTTCGCGCCGAGACCTTCCCCGCGCGAAGGCTATGGCTGGCACGTGGAGACGGTGAATGGACGGGTCATGCGGCATAAGGGCGGCGGCTCGGATGACTTCGCCAGCCAGATCCTCCACTATCCCGCGGACGAGGTCGTGATCGTGTGGGTGTCCAACAATCTGCGCCAGCGCTGGCGGCGAACTCTCAACCGGAACCTCGCCGCATTGGTCCTCGGCGATTCGGTCGACTCGCTCCCCGCTGTGGGTCGACTGCCTGAGGCATCGTTGCGATCCTTGGCGGGTCGGTTCCGGAGCGCGAACGGCGGCTTCACCCTCCACGCCGGCGACGGCTTCCTCTACAGCGACGAAAACGCGCTGGAGATCCCTACTGGCGTCATGTTCTTCCCGACCGGAACAGGCCGCTTCACCGGCTTCGATCCGTCGAGCGGTTCCGTGTCCGCGCTCCGCTTCGAAGAGTCCGCCGGAACGGCGGTGGAGATCACCTTGGCCGATGGGAAGCTGTTGCGGGCGAGCCGGTTGGCATTGGATCGGCGCTGATAAGTGCCGTTGGCGCGCGCTTGCCTGGGACCGGGGAGTCCTTTAGGATTGCCGTCCCAAGGCTGGGTAGCTCAGGTGGTTAGAGCACGGCACTCATAATGCCGGGGTCGTGGGTTCGAGTCCCACCCCAGCTATTTTCCTTCCATATGGCCACCACCGACCCCCGAGTTGACGCCTACATCGCCAAAGCGGGCGAATTCGCCCGCCCGATCCTGACCCACCTGCGCGACCTGGTCCATGCCGGCTGTCCCGGAGTGGAAGAGACCATGAAGTGGAGTACGCCCCACTTCACGTTTCATGGCGTGCTGGGCAGCATGGCCGCCTTTAACGCCCACTGCACCTTCGGCCTCTGGAATGGAGCGGTCAAGCTTCCCGGCAACCCGGGGGCCGTGGGTCAGCTGGGCCGGATTACCTCGCTGTCGGATCTGCCGCCCGATCCGGATATCATTGCCCTGGTGCAGGAGGCTGCCCGGCTCAACGAGGCGGGCGTCAAGCGACCGGCACCGGCCAAACGGCCCCGCAAGCCCCTGACCGTGCCGCCCGATCTCCGGAACGCGATGACCCGGAACCCCCAGGCGCTGGAAACCTTCGAGAATCTGAGCCCCAGCCACAAGCGGGAGTACATCGAGTGGATCGTCGAGGCCAAGGGCGAAGAAATCCGGGCCAAACGAGTGGTGACCGCGGTGGAGTGGATGGCGGAGGGGAAACCCCGCAACTGGAAGTACATGAAACGCTAGAAAGAGCGGCGAGGGCGGAGTGGGAGAGGTGGGAGTGAACCGAAGAATGCCGAGTGCCGAATGCCCATTGCAGAGGGAGCTCGCTTGGTCAGGTCCTTCTGCGATGGGCATTGGGCACTGGGCACTCTCCAGTTCACTCCTCCTTCTCCGCCGAGTTCACTTCGAACCTATTCACCCAGGCACGCCTTCTCCGCCACCATCTGGGCGCTCAGCGAACGGGCCGGCCCGAATATCACCACCACATCCTGCATCACCGGCGACGGCGGCATGATCGAGGACCCTCCCGACCCCTTCCACGAGGGATGACAATCCGTCGCCGAGTTGCTGGTCCGGTTCACCAGCCCGCTGCCGTCCGCGTTCATGGTGTATATCTCGACGTTGCCCGTCCGGTCGCTGCGGAACGCGATGGAACTGCCGTCGGGGGACCATTCCGGATACGACTCCAGCTCCGGATGGTTGGTCAGCCGGGTCTGGCCGGTGCCATTCGAGTTCATCACGTAGATCTCGAGGTTCCCGTCCCGGCTGCTGACGAACGCGATCTTTGATCCATCCGGCGACCAGGCCGGCCGGGCGTCGAAGTCGGCCGCGTGGTTGGTGAGGTTCACCACGCCGCTGCCGTCGGGGTTCATGACGTACACCTCGTAGCCCTTGTTGCTGTCCCGATTGCTGTGGAACGCGATCTTCTGGCCGTCGGGCGACCAGGCCGGGTGCGAGTCATCGGCGAAGTGCTTGGTCAGATTGGTCTGACCGGTGCCGTTGGCGTTCATCACGTAGATCTCGTCATTCCCGTCCCGCTTCGACTCCCACACGATCTTGCTGCCGTCCGGTGACCACGCCGGCGCGCGATCCGTGCCCAGGGTGGAAGTGAGCTTGGTCACGCCGCTCCCGTCCGGGTTCATCACGTAGATCTCATCGCTGCCGGTCCGGCGGCTCACGAAAGCGATCTTGCTGCCGTCGGGCGACCAGGCCGGCTCGAAATCGAGGGACGAGTGGTTGGTCAGGTTGACCGGGTTGGTGCCGTCCGGGTTCATCACGAACACCTCGAAGTTCCCGGTCCGGTCGGTCTCGAACGCGATCTTCCCGGTGACCGGCGCCGGGATGCCGATGCAGACAACCGCGAAGGCGGCGGTGGCGGGTGTGCCGCTGGACACCATGACGCTCTTGGGATTGCTGCCGTTCACGCTGCAATTCACCGACAGCCCGGCCAGCTGCACCGTGTGATTCCCGGTGGTGCCGAGCGTGACGGACTTGGTTTCGGAGGCCCCGATGCTCTGGGCTGCTCCGCCGTCGATCGAGAAGGTGTACCCGTCCGGATCGAGGGCCGTACCGGTGGTGGCGGTGGAGACCTGGATCACAGCCATAGCGGCGCAGGTGACCGAGAAGGCCACTTCGACCGTGGCGCCGCTGGACACGTTGGCCGTGCGCGGATTGCTGCCCCCGACGCTGCAATTGGCCGCCACGCCGCCCAGCAGTACGCTGTGAGCTCCCGCGACGCTCAGGGTAAGGGTCTTGGTCTCGTTTACCCCGATGCTTTGGGTCGCTCCACCGTCGATCGACACGGTGTAGCCGTCCCCGTCGAGATTGGTACCGGTGGTGGCCGTCATGACCTTGAGCGAAACCGAGGTCGGCCCCGGTCCCGGTCCGGTAGGCGGATCAGCCGCCTCCTCGCCACCGCATGCCAGTGCGGCGAGGGTGAAGGTCGACGCGAGCATAGCGAACGCGCGCCGGCCGACGCTGCTGTGGACAACTCGATCGGTGACTTCGTGGACTCTCATTGCTCCCCCTTTGCACGGCGGACGCTGATCCGGGTTCTTCGCGGGGCCGCCAGGAGTACCGCGAAGAGCTCGGCGATCCCACGTCGCCGGCGAGGGCAAGACTAGGCCCCACCGGTCACCTGCCGGTCATCCGGGAATCAACTTTGCAAGTTGTTGGGGGGAAACAATTAACGGTCGAAGGCGGTCGAAGACGTCGAAGCTGGTCGAAGCCGGTTCTGCCCTTCAACTGGCTTCGACCGCCTTCGACTGGTTTAGACGACGACCGGTCTGGCCGAGAACACCCTGAGCAATCGCCGAATCGCCGCATGCAACAAGGCGTACACCAGCAGGGCGAACACCAGGGGCAGGGCCAGGGTGAACCCGGCTTCCGTGGTCAGGTTGGGCAGTAAGCCGCGGAAGGGGGCGTAGAGCGGTTCGCTCACGCCGTAGATCCACTGGGTGAAAGGCGCGTCCTGCCGGGCGTTGAGCAATGCGAGCACGAGCCGGATGCCGAGCAGGGCGTAGACCAGGAAAAAGAGGAAATCCACGGCCAAGCCGATGCGGCCGACCACCCGGCCCCGGGCTTTGGCATTCTCGGTCGCTTCCGCCTCCCGCAGGGTCCGCTCGCGCAGCTCGGCCAGCCGTTCGGCGCCGGGCTCGATGACCACCGGTTCGTCGGTCAGCGTGCGCACCGAGGGATCCACCTCATACTCGACCCGCGACGTGACCTGTTGGTGGGTGACTCTCCGTTCCTCCATGATGCCCCATCCGTTGAGGTCTACAAGGAGAGAACGATCCCACGGGCCGGGCTTTGCACGTGTGGACCGATGGCGCATTACCTCGTCTCCATCAGTGATGTGATGTGACGCCGGGGGGACGGAGGACGGGTGTAACCATGACCGGGATGCGGATTGCGCTCGCTTCCGACCACGCCGGGTTTCGCTATAAAGCGATGCTCGGCTCGCTGCTGGCTGCCCGCGGCTATGAGATCGTGGACTACGGGACCGAGTCGGAGACGCCGGTGGATTATCCCGAGGTGGTGCGGCCCGCCGCGGTGGCGGTGGCCCAGGGCGTCTGCCAGCGCGGAATCGTGGTGGGCGGATCGGGTAACGGGGAGGCCATGGCGGCCAACCGGCACCGGGGAGTGCGCTGCGCGGTCTGCTGGAACGACGAAAGCGCCCGGCTGGCCCGGGCTCACAACGACGCCAACATGATTTCTCTGGGCCAGCGCCTGCTGGCCGAGGATGCGGTGCAAAGGATCGTGGAGAGCTGGCTGGTAACGCCCTTCGAGGGCGGACGCCACGCCCGGCGGATTGCTCTGCTCGATCGTTGAAGCCGCTTTACCAGGTACGGGGAGGCTCCCATGGCGGTCTGCGAAGTCTGTGGCAACGACTACTACCTGGCGTTCGAGGTGGTCACTGCGGGATCGCGGCACGTGTTCGATTGCTTCGAGTGTGCCGTCCACAAACTGGCGCCGGTGTGCGACCACTGCGGCTGCAAAATCATCGGCCACGGCATCGAAGCGGAGGGGACGTTCTTCTGTTGCGCCTCCTGCGCCCGTAAGGAAGGAGTCGAGGCCGCGGTCGATCACGTGTGAGGTAACCATGAGCAGGCCCGCGAGCCTTCACGCCGCCCGCCATGGTCCGGCCAACAAGGGACTGGCCCGGATCGAGAATCCGGAATGAGGAGGGTGTATGGCAACCCGAAAGCGAGCCCGCCGGAAGTCCACTAAGCGCCGCTACAGCCCGGGCGCCAGTCGGGCGGTCGAGAGCGCCATGCGACGCCGCAAACGGGGAACTCTCAGGAGCGGCCCGGGCGGCAAGGCAGGCAAGGTCAAGAGCCGGAAACAGGCGATCGCCATCGGGCTGAGCGAAGCGCGGAAGAAAGGGGCCCGGGTTCCGGCCCGGAAACGCTAGCGCGGCTGAACAGCGAGAGCCCGCGATGAGCCCGCGCCCTCGGACCCGGTTTACCCGGGTGGCTCGTTGGACAGCCCATGTGACCGGCAGACCGACGGCGTTCGTCCTGGCCGCCGGAGTCGTCCTGTTGTGGGCGGTCACCGGTCCCCTGTTTCACTACAGCGATGCCTGGCAGCTGACCATCAACACGGCCACCACGATCGTGACCTTCCTGATGGTCTTCCTGATCCAGACCACCCAGAACCGCGATACCGAAGCGATCCAGGTGAAGCTGGATGAGCTGATCCGGGTGACCAAGGGTGCGCACCAGTCCCTGCTCGATCTGGAGGAGCTGGAGGAACAGGACCTGGCTCTGATCCGGAGCAAATACAACCAACTGGCGGCCGCGGCCCGGGAAGACCTCAGGCGGGGACTGACGGATACGGATGTCCCGCCGGTGGAGCCGGTCTCGTAGCACCTACCATAAGCAAGGGGGTCTCCATGATCCGCAAGCTCGCCGGCGGGCACTACCGGCTGTACTCGAGAAAAGTCGATCCGAAAACCGGGCGGCGCCGCAATCTGGGCACGTTCCGGAGCCGAGCCGCGGCGGAGCGTCACGAACGGGAAGTGCAGTTCTTCAAACGCCGGGGAGGTTAGCCAACCGCCGGCTGCGTGGACTGGGCCCGGCGGGTCCACCTATGTTGCTTCCGTGACCACTGTTCCTCCTCCGCTCGAGCCGCTTGACGTCCGCGTCACGAGCTGGATGGCTCGCCATGGTGTGACCCTGGCCCGGGTGTCGCTGGGGATCGTGTTCTTCTGGTTCGGTGTGCTCAAGTTCATTCCCGGCCTGAGCCCGGCCGCCAGTCTCGCGACCAGGACTATCGAACGGTTGAGCGGCGGGTTGATCGGGTCCTCCCTGGCCCTGACCCTTCTGGCCGGTTGGGAAGTGCTCATCGGGCTCGGGCTGCTGACCGGGAAGCTGCTGCGGTTGACCCTGCTGTTGCTGTTCCTGCAAATGCCGGGCACGCTGCTGCCGTTGGTGCTCTTCCCCCATGAGACGTTCACTGCGATTCCCTACGCGCCGACGCTGGAAGGGCAGTACATCATCAAGAACCTGGTGCTGGTCAGCGCGGCGATCGTGGTGGGCGCGACGGTGAGGGGTGGTCGGTTGACTGCCTCCCCTCCCAGTGCCGGGCGGCGCAGCGCCGGGTAACCGTTCTGCTGGGGATATGTCTTCGTGTTCGGCAGACCAACGTGTCCGCAGATGCCGCAGATGCCGCCGATTGCGCCGGTACAGCGTTGCGTGGTTTGGCAAGGCGTATGATGGCGATCCGAGCAAGGGGGAGTCGTGCGCTGGAGAATTCTGTTTCTCTTTCTGGCGGGTGGCGTTACTACCCCGCTCCTGGGGCAGCAGTATCGCGATCCCGACGGCCGGCTGCGGGTGGCCCTCGTCAAACAACCGTTCTCTCCCACCGGCACCTCCGCCGGGCCCACCACGATGGCCCAGGGAGGGATTCAGCAGCGGCTGGCCACCCTGGGCGCCACGGTGCGGATCGACGAAGCCGCCCTCACCGCCCAGGAGAACCAGGAGTACGGCGGCTGGAAGCGGCTGGGGATGGCACTGGGTCACTTCGCGGAGCTGGTGGAGCGCAACGAGCGCGAAGGCTACTTCACGGTGGGGTTGCTGGCGACCTGTCCCTCCATGCCCGGACTGGTCGCGGGCCTGCAACACTCGGGAGCCGTGGGTCGCCCCCTCCGGATCGGGATGCTGTGGCTGGACGCGCACCCGGACTTCAACACCCCCGAGACCACCCGAAGCGGATCGCTCGGCGGCATGCCGGTGGCGGTAGCGACCGGGCGGGCGCTGCACCGGATGCGGCTGGACGCCCATCTGGATCCGCCACTGGAGGACCGCCACGTGGTGATGGGCGGGGTGCGGCTCACCGACCCGCTGGAGCAGGACCTGCTCGATAGTTCGGCGATCGAGCAGCTGAGTGTCGATGATCTGCGGCGCCGGTCAGCGGCGGTGTTCGCGCAGCTCGACCGGCTCACCCGGCTCACCGACAAGATCTACATCCACATAGATATGGATGTGCTCGATCCACGGGAGGTGATGGGACACCAGAACAAGGTTCCCGATGGGCCCAGCAGCGAGGAGCTGGCAAGGCTGTTCGAGGAGATCTTCCGCCGCTACCCGAAGGCATCGGCCATCGGGTTCGCCACCATCCCAGCGACCGATGAAGGCGGGCTCTCGCTCGCCGCGGTCAACCGGATGATCGAGGGCGCAATCCGCGGGGTGATCGCCCGCGAGGCAGGTTCGGCGGCCCCTTCGCCGACCACCGTGCCCCCGGCCGGCCAGGCAGCCGATTACTCCGGCCCGACCACCACCGCCCGGTCGACCGTGCCCTGCCGGGTGACCCGGATCGTGGACGGCGATACGATCGAGTGCGCCGAGGCGGGTCGGGTCCGGTTGATCGGGATCGACAGCCCGGAGCGGGACCAGGGCCGGTTCGGCGGTCAGGCGGCCGCGGCGCTGGCCGAACTCATCCCGGTCGGGAGCCGAGTGCAGCTCGAGCCGGACGTCGACCCGCGCGACCGCTACGGCCGGGTCCTGGGCTACCTCTGGCGCGACAACCGGCTGGTGAACTGGCTGATGGTACGACGGGGTTGGGCGGTCTCGGCGACGTATCCGCCTAACGTGCAGTACGTCGACCGGCTGACCGAGGCCCAGCGCCTGGCCCGGCAGGAGCAACAAGGTCTGTGGGCCGCCGGAGGCTTCGCCTGTCTACCGGCCGATCATCGGAACGGAAGGTGTTAACAGCAAGTACTCAGTACCGTCCGTACCGGTACCTGTCGAATTCGTTTTCCGGTTGCCCTGAAGATGGCGTTCAGCACCGCGGGGGCCACTGGTGGCACGGGCTGTTCGCCGATTCCGAACGGCCCCAGGGTGGACTCCACCGTGTGGACTTCCACCAGCGGGGCTTCGGTGATGTTCACAATGGGATAATCGATCAGGTTCTGCTGCACCGTTCGTCCCGCCTCGAACGAGATGGCGGTCTTGAGCGTCGGAGCGAGGGCCCAGACCACGCCACCCTCGAATTGGGCCTCGAGGGCGCTCCGGTTGATCACCTGACCGCAGTCGACCGCGCAGACTACCCGGTGGACCTTCACGTCACCCGCGGGACCGACCGATACTTCCGCCACCTGCGCCACCATGGTGCCCTGGTGGTAGCTGTTGCAGGCGATCCCGCGGCCCCACCGCCGACCCTGGCGCTCCCGAAGAAAGGGCGAGCTCCAGCCCGAGCGCTCCGCGGCCAGGGAGAGCACGGCGCGGAGCCGGTCGCCGTTGTCGAGCTGGCCGCTCCCGTACTTGATCCGGCCGGGAGAGGGCAGCAGCGCCAGCCTCAGCTCCACCGGATCCCGCCCGGTCGCGTGGGCGATCTCATCCAGGAAGCACTCGCGCGCCATGACCGCGGGCGGATACGTCACCGAGCGCCAGGCCCCGGTGGGCACCGGTGACTCGATCAGTGCCAGGTCCACCTGCAATGCCGGGAAGTCGTAGGGCGTGTCAAACCCGCCCCAGGGGTCACCATCCGCGGTGGGATCGAACTGGGGGTTGTAGGGACCGAACATCGTGAGGTGGAAATCGCCGACCTGGTGCATCCAGGCGATGGGCAGCCCACTCGGGTCCAGGCCCGCGGTCATCCGATTCAGCTGGCTGGACTGGTACATGTCGTGGGCCAGGTCGTCGGAACGGGTCCATTGCAGTTG
>DASWKS010000595.1:0-12982 GCA_036396495.1 Gemmatimonadales bacterium | reverse complement strand
TCGTCCGTCTTGCAGAAGGCGAACCGCACCAGGGTGTGACCCAGCTCCGGCTCGCTGAAGAAGCTCGAACCGGGCACGGGGGCGACCCCGATGTCCGCCGTGAGCCAGCGACTGAACTCGGTGTCGGAGAGATCGGACAGGCCGGAAAAGTCGGACAGCACGTAGTAGGCGCCTTCCGGTGCGATGCACCGGAAGCCCGCCTCCTGGAGCGCCGTCACCAGGATGTCCCGGCGCCGGCGATACGCCAGCGCCATGTCGCTGTAGTAGGACGGCGGCAACTGCTCCAGCGCCACGGCGACCGCCTCCTGCAACGGCGCCGGCGCACCCACGGTGAGGAAATCGTGGACTTTCCGAATGGCGTCATTCAGGGCCGCTGGGGCCACGATCCAGCCGATTCGCCAGCCGGTGATGCTGAACGTCTTGGAGCCGCCGCTGATAGTGATGGTCCGGTTCTCCATCCCGGGCAGCGTCGCGATGGGAATGTGCACGCCGTCATACCGGATGTGCTCGTAGATCTCGTCGGTCACAGCGTACGCATCGTGCCGCTGACACAGCGTCGCGATCCCTTCCAGCTCGGCCCGGGTCAAGACCCGGCCGGCCGGGTTGTTCGGGGTATTGACCACGATGGCGCGGGTGCGGGCGTTGAACGCGGCCGCCAGCCGGTCGAGGTCCAGCGGATCGCCCGGCTGGAGCGGCACGTACACCGGCTTCGCCTCGCACAGGATGGCGTCGGGTCCGTAGTTCTCGTAGAAGGGCTCCATCACCACGACTTCATCACCCGGGTCGACGATGGCGAGCAAGGTCGCCGCCATGGCCTCCGTGGCGCCGCACGTCACGGTCAAGTGGGCCTGAGGATCCACCGTCATCCCATACCAGTCACGATAGCGGGCGGCCAGCGCCTCCCGCAGGCGCTGCGCTCCCCAGGTGATGGCATACTGGTTGATATCGGCAGCGATCGCCCGAGCCGCGGCTTGCTTGAGGAGATCCGGGGTCGGGAAGTTCGGGAATCCCTGCGCCAGGTTGATCGCGTCGTGTTGCTGGGCGAGCCGGGTCATCCCGCGGATGACCGACTCGGTGAAGCGGTGAGTACGGCGGGCTGTCGGAGAGGGCATGCCTAAAACTATCATCCTCTCCCGTTCCGCCGTCGAGCGTCGCAATGATGCGGGTGGTTTCTCTGCTCCCCGCGGCAACCGAAATCGTCACCGCGTTGGGCGGCCAAGGCTCACTGGTCGGGATCTCGCACCAATGCGACTGGCCTCCCGCGATCCGGGGCTTGCCCCGGGTCACTTCGACCCCCATCGACATCGGAGCGGGGAGCGGCGCGATCGACCGGACGGTCCGGGACCTGCGGGAGCAGGGTCAGGCCGTCATCGCGGTGGACGGCCGCAGGCTGCGCCAGCTGGCCCCCGATCTGATCATCACCCAGCACTTGTGCGAGGTCTGCGCCGTCGCCGACGGTCAGGT
The DNA here is from genome assembly GCA_036396495.1 of Gemmatimonadales bacterium. Taxonomy (GTDB): domain Bacteria; phylum Gemmatimonadota; class Gemmatimonadetes; order Gemmatimonadales; family GWC2-71-9; genus SZUA-320. The sequence goes on along the minus strand of DASWKS010000595.1, from coordinate 11,518 downwards.
GCACCGGATCGCCGATCTGATGGACCCATCGCCCAGCGTGCTGGCGCTGGAGGCGAACGACCTCGCGGGCGTGTTCGAGGATATTCAGCGGGTGGGGGACGCGCTCGAGCTCGCGCCTGAAGCCGTAGAGCTGGCGGCTGGGCTCAGGTACCGGCTCGAGCGGCTGCGCTGGACAGCGCCCTCACCGCCACCAAACGTCCTCTGTATTGAATGGTTGGACCCGTTCTACCTGGCGGGCCATTGGGTTCCTGACCTGGTCGCCGCCGCCGGTGGCAGCGACATCGGCGCCCGGCCCGGCCAGCCATCGCGCCGGCTGGACCGGGAGGAGCTGCAGGCCTTACGACCCGATGTGGTGGTCGTGATGCTGTGTGGCTTTGGACTGGAGCGCGCCGCGCAGGAGCTCGAACGCAGTCCGCTTCCCTCGCTCGGGGCACCGGTCTGGCTGCTGGATGGAAGCGCATACACCTCGCGCGCCGGTCCCCGCGTGGTCGATGGGGCCACGCTGTTGCAGGCAGCGTTTCGCGGTGACCGCAGCGGTTCGTCGCCGGCCCTGAGACGGGTGCCTGCGACTGACGACCGAGCCCGCGGTTGAGTCAGCTCGTCGCTTTCCGGGTCAGCTGCACGTAGAGATAGCCGGCATCGAACCGCAGCCGGCTGGGTTTCCCGTTGGTGCGCTCGAACTTCAAGACCGTGCTGCCGTTTTGCCAGGTATCGTCGCCCACGAACGTCAGCGGCTCCGGGTCCTCCCGGCCCTGCTTCAGCGTGAGGCGGCCGCTGTCCGCCGCAAGCACCACTTCCATCGGACGTCCCCGACCCCGCCCGGACCAGGTTCCGACATAGTCTTCCAGCGCGCCGTCGAAGGACGCGGTGCCGGCCGGTGCGTCGCCCAGAACCGCCCCGATGATCGCCTCCCCGACGTCCAGGTCCCCACCGGTCGAGTTCCACAACACCACCACGCTCAGCGACTCATCCGGGAGGTAGCGGTTGAGGGAGATGAACCCGTTGATGCCGCCATCATGCCAGATCGCTCTGCGCCCGGCTTGCGGCACCAGAGCCAGTCCCTTGGCGTACCGCAGCGTGGTCCCGTCGTTCAGGGTTCCCGGGGTGATCAACTCGGCGTAGGCCTCAGGCGACAGCACCCGGCCGCCATGCAGCGCCTGATTCCACTTCACCAGATCGCCCACCGTGGAGCAGAGCGAGCCGGCGGCGTAGGGCCAGGTGTGATCCAGGTACGCGGCCCGGACCAGCCGGCCGGTCGAATCAGCGGCATCGTACCCATGGGCCCGGCGCGGCACCACCGCGTTCTCGCTGCAATAGCGGGAGTTGGTCATGCCGACTTTATCGAACAGGTTCTTCTGCACGTAGTCGGCGTAGGACATCCCGCTGACCTTTTCGATGATCAGGCCCGCCAGGAAATAGGCCGAGTTGTTGTAGATCTCGGCCTCACCGGGAGGGAAGTCGAACGGGTAACGGCTGAAGATCTTGACCAGAGTGTCGCGCGGCAGTTTCTGCATCCGCAGGCTCCCGAACTCCGGGATCTCGGTGTAGCCCTTGATGCCGGAGGTGTGATCCAGCAGCCGGCGCAGAGCGATCTTGTTTCCCCGGGCGGGATAGTCGGGGAGGTATTGGGAGAGGTCGTCGTCCAGCGACAGCTTGCCCTGCTCCACCAGCTGCATGATCGCCGTGGCGGTGAACTGCTTGGTCACCGATCCGATCTCGTACACCGCATCGGGCGGCGTGGCGACATCGAGCTCCAGATCAGCTTTGCCGTACCCCCGCATGAGGAGCGTGTCGCTCCCCTTGACCACCGCGACCGAAGCCCCGGCGACTTTGCCGGCCGCGATGGGCGCGTTGACGATGGAGTCGATTCGAGCGAGCATCGCGGCCCGCTCGGGCGAGGCGCCGCGGGACGGCGAGGCGGCGCTCCCGGTGCAGGCCGCGAGCGAGCCAACCAGCAACGAGAAGCAGGACAATCGGGTCACGGGGTACTCCAGCTGGGGGGGAAGACGGGTGCTCCGCATTGTATACAATCCGGCCCCGGGCGCAAGGGCGCCGGCTCGCGCTTAGCCCTCGCCCGGCGCTCCCGGCGACGGCTCCCAGAGAGCCAGTACATTGCCGTCGGGGTCCGCGATCAGCGCCATGACGCCCCACGACTGCTGGGTCGGCTCGGCCACGAACCGGACCCCCCGGGCATGCAGGTCGCCGCAATAATGGAGCAGCCCCCCGACCCGGAGGGTCAACCCGGTGTGACGGCCGACCAGGGCCTTGGCGTCGGAGTGCACCGCGGGATGCACTCCGATCCGGGCTTCTCCTTCCAGGAACTCGGCGCCGAAACTCCCCTGGCTCCGGAGTGGCAGACCCAGCGCATCGCGGTAGAATTCCACGGCCCGATCGATGTGCTCGACGAAAATGGCGGCACTGTATAAGGAGATCTCCATGGCATTCAATAAAGCGGTCGAAGCCGGTCGAAGGCAGTCGAAAGCGGTCGAATGCGGTCCCACCGCTTCGACCGTCTTCGACCGTCTTCGACTGTCTTCGACCCTTGCAGCGTTCCTGGTCACGGTGGGGACCCCGGCCACCGCCCAGGTCCCGCGCTCGGCGTGGGATTCGCTGGCCCGCGATCTCCTGCGCGAGCTCATCGAGATCAATACCACCCAGAGCACCGGCAGCACCACGGCCGCGGCCCAGGCTATGGCCCGGCGGCTCGAGGCGGCGGGGTTTCCCGATTCCGACGTCGTGGTCATCGAGACCGCACCCCGGAAGGGCAACCTGATTGCCCGGCTGCGGGGCCGGAGCAGCGGCCGGAAGCCCATTCTGCTGCTGTCGCACATCGACGTAGTCGAGGCCCGGGCCGAGGACTGGACCCTGCCGCCGTTCCAGTTCGTCGAACGGGAAGGAACCTTCTACGGCCGGGGCGTGGCCGACGACAAGGACGAAGGCGCGATCCATCTGTCGCTGATCATGCGGCTCAAGGCCGAGCGGTTCGTTCCCGAGCGCGACATCGTGGTGGCGCTCACCGCGGACGAAGAGGGTGGCCCCGCCAATGGGGTCGAGTGGCTGCTCCAGAATCGCCGCGACCTGATCGACGCCGAATGGGTGTTCAACGAGGGCGGCGGCGGTCGGGTCCGCGACCATGCCAAACTGTCACACGACGTCCAGGCGAGCGAGAAGAAGGTCCAGGACTTCAGGCTCGAGGTGACCAATCCGGGGGGCCACAGCTCGATCCCGGTGCGGGACAACGCGATCACTCATCTGTCGGACGCTCTGGTAAAGCTGGGAGCATACGACTTTCCGGTCCGGCTCAACGATGTCACCCGGATGTACTTCACCCGACTGGCCGGCATCAGCGAGGGCGAGCGGGGATCCGCGATGCGCGCGATCGTCGCCAATCCGGCGGACCAGGCAGCGGCCCGGATTCTCTCGGCCGATCCCCGCTACAATTCGCAGCTCCGAACCACTTGCGTCGCCACCATGCTCGAGGGTGGACACGCCCGGAACGCCCTGCCGCAGCGGGCCCGGGCCAACGTGAACTGCCGGATCCTGCCGGATGAGTCCCCCGACGAGGTGCGCCGCACCCTGGAGCAGGTCATGGCGAACCCCAAGGTGACCATCACGCCGGTAGGGGCGGCGCGAAACTCACCGCCCTCCCCTCTCACTCCGCAGCTGATGACGGAGATCGAGCGGATCACCAAGGAGATGTGGGGCAATCTGCCGGTGATTCCTACCATGAGCACCGGCGCAACCGACGGGCTGTACCTCCGCAATGCCGGCATTCCGGTGTATGGAGTCTCGGGTTTGTTCTACCCCGAAACCGGGGCGCACGGGATGAACGAGCGGGTCCCGGCGCAAGCGTTCTATGAAGGGCTGGAGTTCATGTATCGGCTGGTTCGGAGCTTGACCAGGCCGGGAACGACCTAACAAGGCGGGGAGACGGGAGCGGAACGCGACCCCCGTCTCCCCCCTCCCGCCTTCCCTCTCCCCGCCTTGTTACCGTGCCAGTTCGGTGGCGTTCTGAATGATCTTGCCGGCGATTCCGTACTTCACCGCGGCCTCGGCGTCGAGCCAGAAGTTGCGGTGGGTATCCTCCTCGATCCGCTCCAGCGGTTGGCCCGTCTCGCGGGCGAAGATCCGGTTGAGCCGGTCGCGCATACGCAGGATCTCGCGGGCCTCGATTTCGATGTCGCTGGCGGAGCCGCCGCTGCCGCCGGCGGGCTGGTGCAGCAGGAACCGGGTATTGGGCAGGCAGAAGCGCTGCTCCCGCGGCACCGCCACGTAGATGAGCGCGCCGGCGCTCGCGACCCATCCGGTTCCGACCATCTTCACCCGGGGCGTTACGAAGCGGATCATGTCGTGGATGGTGTCGCCGGCCTCGACGTGACCGCCCTGGGAGTTGATGTAGATGGTGATGTCGTCCTCCGACTCGGAGGCCATGGCCAGGAGTTGGCCCATCACCGTGGCGGCCAGTTTCTGGTTGATCTCGCCACTGATGATGATGGTGCGGGCCCGCAGCAACCGCTCGACAACAGGGTCGTTCGCTCCGGGGCGAAGTTCCGCGACGGGGCCATTGGACTGCATGGGGCTCTCCGGGTCGTTCATGGGGACAGAATAATACAGTCCTAGTCCCAAGCACTGTAGTTTCAGTAATGCGCCTCCTCCTTCTGCTTTCCGCCCTCCAGGGCCCCGGGTCCGGCCCGGTGCTCATTGCCAACACCACGGTGGTCGACGTGCAAAACGGCCTGGCTGTGTCGGGCCGCTCGATCCTGGTACGGGACGGGAGAATCGTCGAGGTCGGGCCGGCCGGAGGGGCGACACCGCCGGGAACCCGGATCATCGACGGCCAAGGCAAGTACCTGATTCCGGGCCTCTGGGACATGCACGTCCATGCCGCCTTTCCCCAATTGGACCAGCTCTTCCTGCCGCTGTTGCTGGCGAACGGCGTCACCGGGGTTCGGGAGATGTGGAGTCAGCTCTCGTGGATCGATGCGAGCCGGGCCCGGGTCCGCCGGGGCGAGTTGGCCGGCCCCCGAATCTATGGAGCGGGGAACCTGGTGGATGGCGTTCCGCCCATCTGGCCGGGATCGATGGGGGTGGCTGGTCCCGACGAGGGCCGCCGAGCCGTCGACTCCCTGACTCGGCACGGAGCGGGCTTCATCAAGGTCTACCGTCGCCTGGCGCCGGAGACCTATCGCGCCATCGCGGCCGAGGCGGCCACCATCGAACCGGCCCGGTTCCTTGGCGCGGCGGACTCGATGGGGACGGGCGCTTTGGGCAAGGTGGCGGATCTGGTGTTGCTGGACGCCAACCCGCTCGAGAGCATCCGGAACACGGCGCGGATTGCGGCGGTGATATCTGGAGGGCGGGTCTACCAACGGCCGGCACTCGATTCCCTGCTGGCGGCGGGGCGGGAGCGCGCCCGGAGCGCCGCCGGTCGTTAGGGCGCGGTCAAGAATCGCTCCAGCGCCGTAGCCAACCGTTCGACTCGTTCGGTGCTCACTTCGGTATCGAGCGGCAGGGGCGACCCGGCCAGGCTCCATTCGATGTCGGTCCAGCGGCTGACGATCTGGGCGTCGATTTCCCGGGCCGATTCGATCCAGAGGGCGGGCTCGTTCGCTTCCCACACCAGTCGCAGCCGGACTCCGCGGCGGAAGTACTCGGCGTAGGCGTTCTCACTGTCCCGCTCCGATCGTTCGACCGACGCCAGCTTGAATCCGTGCGAACGCCACACCGGAAGCAGTCGCTCCCGCGCCCGCTCAAAGGCCTCGGCCCGGATCATCGCATCTCGACCGGCCAGGGCGGCCCGCCATATCCCGACCTCAGAATGGCGTAGCGTTCGATATCCTCGAGGCGGCCCCATTTCATCAGGTATTGGGCCGAGCGCCCTTCATGGCTCATGCCGACCTTCTGCATCACCCGGCCGGAGGCCGGATTGCGGCTGAAGTGAGTGGCCTGGATCCGGTTGAGGACCAGGCATTCGAACCCATACCATAGCACGGCCGCGGCGGCTTCGGTGGCATAGCCGAGGTTCCAGAACGGCAGCCCGATCCAGTAACCCAGTTCCCCCCGCCGATGGGCCGGCGACAGGCTGAGGCCGATGGCCCCCACCAGGCCATCGGCCCCGCTGGTAACGGCGAACACCGCGTCTTCACCCGCGGCGAAACGGGGGCCGTGGGTTGCGATCCAGGAGGCCGCGCCGCCGTCGGGGTAAGGGTGGGGAATGTTGAGCGTGGTATCCGCCACCTGCCGCTCCTGAACCAGTGCCTGCACCGCGGGCGCATCCTCCGGCACGAACGGCCGGATCACCAGCCGGGGAGTGCGAATCGCCGGCTGGAGTCCTCTCACGAGTGCCGGCAGCTGTTCACTGTTCACTGTTCACAGCTCACTGTTTACTGTCTACTGCGGCGAACGCCATTCTCCAGTTGCGCTGCATTCCCGCCAACCCCGGTCGCTCGAGCGGCGTATCCCCGAACTGCCGGGCGAATTGTTCCTCGGTAAGGCGGTCGAAGAACCCGGGATCGTCCAGTGGCGGTATCGCCCGGGGCTGGTATTCCGGCCGCTCGCTGGGGCGGGCGAACTGCTGGTTCCAGGGACACACGTCGTTGCAGATGTCGCAGCCGAAGGCCCAGCCTTCCGATCGGGCCGCGGGCTCCGTCGGAATGTCGCCCCGCCACTCGATGGTGAGGTAGGACAGACACCGATTCGCATCCAGTACCCGGGGCCCGGCGAACGCGTCCGTGGGACAGGCATCGAGGCACCGGGTACAACTGCCGCAGCGGTCCAGGTCAAAGGGAGCATCCGGCGCCAACGCCAGGTCGGTAAAGACCGAGCCGATAAACACGAACGAGCCGGCGGCGGGTCGGATGAGCATGGTGTTCTTGCCGATCCAGCCCAGGCCGGCGCGCTGGGCCAGCTCCCGTTCCGGCACCGGCCCGGCATCGGCATAGGGACGGGCGACCCGGGCACCACCCTGCAACAGCCGCGCGGCCAGCTGGTCCAGCCGCCGGATGAGGGCCCGGTGATAGTCCTCACCCTGGGCGTACTTCGCGAGCTTAACGGAAGGACGGACGGACGGACGGACTGAGTGATGTGACGGCAAGTAGTTCTCCAGCACAACCACGGCCACCCGGGCTTCCGGAACGATCAGGCCCGGCGCCTTTCGCTGGCGGGCCTGTCGATGCAGGTACCGCATGGTGCCCGCGTAGCCCCGGGCCAGCCAGTCGTCCAGGGCGTCCCCATGGCGGTTCGGCTCGAGGTGGGCGATCCCGCATGCCACGAATCCCAGCTCATTGGCCCATGCTTTCACCTCAAGGGCGGTGACCATTCTTGAAGGTAAACCAATGGTTGAGGGCGGAGGTTCGAGTGAATGCAGAATGCCCAATGCCCAGTGCCCACAGCAGAGGTCTCCCCTCTACCCTACCCCTCTGCATTGGGCATTCGGCACTGGGCATTCTGCATTCCCTACCCCGCCTTCCACTCCCGGGTGATCAGCCGCGCGCCTCGTTCGAACGTCAGGTACGATACCGCCCAGCGGAACATCACCACGATCCGGTTGGCGAACCCGATCAGATACAGTATGTGAATGAAGATCCAGGCCAGCCACGCCAGCAGCCCGGCAATATGGAACGGCCCGATATCAGCGACGCCCTGGCCTCGCCCGATTACGGCCAGTTGGCCCTTGTCGACGTACTTGAACGGAATCCGTTCCTGCTTCCGCAGGTCGGCTGCAATGGCACGGGCCGCGTAGCGACCCTGCTGCATGGCCACCGGCGCCACCCCGGGCAATACCACCGGGTACTTCGGGTCGTGGCGGAATGCGGCTGCATCACCCAGGACGAAAACTTCGCGATGGCCCGGAATAGAGCAGTCGGCCTCCACGATGGGCCGGCCGGCCCCATCCAGGGGTACACCCAGCGTCTGGAGCAGCGGACTCGCGGCGTTGCCCGCGGCCCAGACCACGGTTTCGGTAGGGATAGTCCATCCGGCCGAGATCACGGCTCCGGGTTCGAGCGAAGTGACCATGGAGTCGGTGCGGACGTCCACCCCGAGGCGGCGAAGAGACTCCTTGGCCTTCTGACTCAGCTCAGCCGGATAGCTCGGCATGACCCGGGGCCCGCCTTCCAGAAGCAGGACCGTCGCGTCGCGCGGGTCGATGTGGCGGAAATCACGGGCCAGGGCGTAACGGCGGATCTCGGCGATGGCTCCAGCCACCTCGACCCCGGTTGGACCCCCACCGACGACCACGAAGGTCAGCAACCGGTGCCGTTCATCGGATGACTCCGATCGCTCGGCCCGCTCGAACGCCAGCAGCACCCGGCGGCGGATCTCGAGCGCGTCCTCGATGGTCTTGAGACCCGGAGCCAGCGCTTCCCACTCCGGGCGTGTGAAATAGGAATGCCTCACACCGGGCGCCAGAATGAGATAGTCGTAGTGGACGACAGCCCCGTCGGCCAGCTCGAGGCTCCGCGCGGCCACGTCGACCCGTGTCACATTGCCCAGCAAGACCGAGAGGTTGGGGTATCGCCGCAGCACCGAGCGGATCGGCTTGGCAATCTCGCCGGCATTGAGCGCCGCGGTGGCGACCTGATAGAGCAGGGGTTGGAACGTGTGGTGGTTGGCCCGGTCCACCATGGTCACCCGCACCGGCATGCGGCCCAGCTTCTTGGCGGCCTCCAGCCCGGCGAAGCCTCCTCCCACGATCACCACATGGGGGCGATCGGTCATAGGTGCATGGTCTCCCGGCGCCAGCGCGCGAACGAAATCACGTCCTCCACCGGCGGAATGGCCTGTTCATCGCCATAGGCGGTGTACATTCGCCACCGGAGATAGGGACCATCGGGAAGGGGGAGGTAGGGAGGGAGGCGCCACCAGCCGCGACGCCGGAAGGCCCACCCGGTGCGAACCAGGTCGACCGCCAGGCGGGGATTCACCGCCGCCCGCAGGACGAGCGCGAGCACCAACCCGCCCCAGCTGCTGGGGCCGGAGGAACCCGGCTCGGTGGCGGCGCGGTCTGGCATATTGAGCGCCAGTAAGATAGCGCGGGGACCACTATATTCCCGTGCCCTGCTCCCGGACTTCAGATGACGCGCCCCTCGGCCAGTTTCCTCCGCGGAACCCGCATTGCGCCGCCCCCCATCACGGGCAAGGAAACCGTGGCCGACCTGATCGATCGCGCCTTCCTGGCGTACAATGCCGGCCGGCTGCGCGAGGGGTGTGTGTTGTTCACCGAGCGGATGCTGCAACCCGAGGTCACCGTCGGCTTGAGTCTGACGGGCGCCATGACTCCGGCGGGACTGGGCATGAGCACGCTGATCCCGCTGATGCAGGCCGGCTTTGTGGACTGGATTATCTCCACCGGCGCCAATCTGTACCACGATGCCCACTTCGCTCTGGGCCTGGCGATGCATCAGGGCACGCCGTTCGCCGACGACGTCGAATTGCGCGAACACGGGGTGGTGCGGATCTACGATGTGTTCTTCGACTACAGCGTCCTGCTCTCCACCGACGCGTTCGTGCGGGAGGTCTCGGCCCACGAGGCGTTCCAGCGGCCGATGAGCACGGCGGAGTACCACTATCTCCTGGGCGGCTATCTGCTGGAACGGGAGAACGCCGTGGGGGCCGCCCGGCAGTCGGTGCTGGCCGCGGCCCACGAGCTGGAGGTCCCGATCTACACCAGCTCGCCCGGAGACAGTTCCATCGGCATGAACGTGGCCGAGCAGGCGCTGGCCGGGAGCCGGCTCCGGTTCGACGTGAGCGCTGATGTGAACGAGACGGCGGCCATCGTGCTGGAAGCCAAACGCAGCGGCGGCAGGAGCGGGGCGCTGATTGCGGGAGGCGGCAGTCCCAAGAATTTCCTGCTCCAGACGGAGCCCCAGATCCAGGAAGTCCTGGGGATCGATGAGCGGGGGCACGACTACTTCCTGCAGCTCACCGACGCGCGGCCCGATACCGGCGGACTGTCGGGGGCCACGCCGGGCGAAGCGGTTTCGTGGGGCAAGATCGATCCCGACATGCTGCCGGGCACCGTGGTCTGCTATATGGACAACACCGTGAGTCTGCCGTTGCTCACCGCCTATGCGCTCGCCCGTCACGCCCCCCGGCCGCTCAAGCGGTTGTATCGCCGGCGCGAGGTGATGATGGACCGCCTGCTCACTGAGTATCGCTCCGCCCTCGAGTTCCGGAACCAGCGGGCGCTGGAGTCCCGGGCCGGCGCGTGAGCGAGGCCCCCCCGATCTCCAAAGCGTACGGCATCTACGCGCTGTCGCTGCTTACGCTCATCAACGTCGTCAACTATCTCGAACGCAATGTCATCTTCGCGCTGTTCGAGCCGATCAAGCGCGATCTCCAGCTTTCCGACGCGCACCTGGGCTGGCTCGGGACGGCGTATGTCCTGGTGTTTTCCATCGCCGCTCTTCCGGTCGGGGTGCTTTCCGACCTGCGATCGCGGACCAGCATGACCGCGTTCGGAGTCGCGGTCTGGAGCGCGTTCACCAGTTTCGGGGGCCTGGTCCGGAGTTTCGGGCAGCTCCTGGTCTGCCGGGCCGCGGTCGGCCTGGGTGGCGCGGCGGCCAACGCGGCCGGCACCGCGCTGGTGGCGGACTATTTCCGGGGCCCCGGGCGCGCCGCCGCCATGAGCATCTTCACCGCCGGACTGGCGCTGGGCGGCGTGCTGGGGATTCTCGCTGCGGGCCAGCTGGAAGCACTGTATGGCTGGCGGGTGGCGTTCATGACGCTGGGGCTGCCCGGCTTCGGCCTGGCGCTCCTGGTCGCCCGGCTACGCGATCCGCTGCACTGGGGCGCGCTCCGGCCGGTGCTCACCCAACTGCGTGACCTGGGGCTCGGCGTCAAAGAGCTGGTACGGCGCGCGCTCCCCCTGATTCTCGGGCTGATCCTGGGAGCCGGCGCGGCGTGGTGGGCCGACCGCCGGTACGGGGCCGATTCCGCGCTCGATGCCGCAGTGTTCTCGCTGGTGGCAGGTCTCGGGCTCGCCTGGAACATCCTGCTCTGGGTTCGGCGGGCCCGGCGGCAGAGCCGAGCCGAGGGCCAACGGGTGGCTGCGGGAGTGCAGAACGCGCTCAACGAGCTGATCGACGGATTCCATACCGTGGTGCGGACGCCCACCCTGGTGTGGGTGTTTGTGGGCGGCGCTATGATCTCGTTCGGCATGAACGGCATCATCGGTTGGGCCCCAGCCTTCATGACCCGGGAGCTCGGCCTCACGGTGGCGCGGGCCTCGTTGCTGCTGGGGAAGTGGGGGCTGATCTTCGGGATCGCCGGCACGCTGACCGGTGGTCTGCTCGCCGACTGGCTGCAGCGGCGCTATCCCTGGGCCCGGGTGGTGGTGTCGTCCATCGGGTTTCTGCTGGGCGGCCCGCTGGCCATCTGGCTCCTTACGATCCGCGATCTGTCCCTGTTCATCCCGGTGTTCTGCGGCGCCTTCTTCTTTCTGACCTGGTACAACGGCCCGCTCACGTCGGTGATCTTCGACGTCACCCCGCAGCGGATCAGCACCACGGTGGCCGGG
>DASWKS010000594.1:0-1694 GCA_036396495.1 Gemmatimonadales bacterium | reverse complement strand
AGCTGGAAGCTGTTGACCCCGCGGGCGAAGGGGGTGGCGTCATCGGCAGTGCGGCGCGAATCGTAGGCCGACATCAGATGCACGATGCTGCCGTACTGCTCCTGCACCCGGCCGATTTCCTTCTCGAAGAAGCCCATCTCTTCCAGACGCGGCCCCGAGTTCTTGATGTAATCCTCCACCGTCCAGACGATGGCCCGCCGCTTGCCGTCGGCGCCCCGTCCGGTCGGGATCAGCCGAGCCCCGGGGACGAACAACGACCGCATCCGGTCCCAGTCACGCTTCTGGCCGGCCGGCCCCGAGATCACATCATAGATCGCTGCCATGATGGCGTCGACCGAGGAGACGTCTCCCGTCTTGGCGGTTGGCGGCAGCGTCGTTTCCTGGGCAACGACCGCTGCCAAAGGCAGCGCGGCGAGAATGGAGCAGGTGAGGAAAAACCGGCGCATGTTCGGATCTCCGCAAGAAGTAATCGTTCAATCGATGAATCGGACAATCGCTCCATGATTATCTGTCGGTGCCAATAGGGCTGCCCGGTGGAATCACCGGGGCGCGGGGCCGGCCTTCGCGGGTCCAGTCCCGCTCCTGGAAATGACGGATGTCACTTGCCAGAAGTTGCCGGTGGGCCCGTTCCGGTACCGCGGTCACCGGGGGCGTAGCGCCGGCCAGCCGGCCCCGCAGCTCCTCCAGCTTGAACGCGGCGATCGCCCGGACCTGTGACATACCCGCCGCCGCGGCAAGGTCCATGACCCGTTCCACGACTACCCGTTGTATCGCTCTCTGGATTTCCGATTCATAGGCATCACCCGCCGTGGGCGTGAATACGGAGCCCAGTATGCGGTCGATCACGTCCTCCAGCCCCGGCAACGAGGGATCCAGCGCGTGCTGCTGCACCAATCGAGCAGCGCGGGTCTCGTCCAACAGCAGCGACGCCACCAGGTCGGCCGCGCTGGCGGCGGGCCGGATCGCGTCGAAGACCGGTCCGGTCTCACGATCGAACAGCTCGCGGGTGGCGTCGAAACCCGCCGGCCGGGGCGGGAGAATCTGCAGCAGGCGCTCGGGAATCTTGAGCTCGCTCGCCCGGAGCGTCCCCAGCACCGCGCGGAGCGCCTGCTCCTGCACCGGGGCGGGAACGGCCCGGACCGGCTCCTGCCCGTCGCCCCGCAGCGCGTAGCCGTACGACTGCCCGCCCACCAGCTTCACGGCGGCTTCGACCTGGTAGCGGTGGTGAAGGTATAACGGGACCAGGGCCTCCTCCAGCAGTGCCAGCGGCATTCCCCGCCGGATCGCGTTCTCTCCAAACCGGGTGAGCGCCGCCCGCCGCACCGCCATCATCCGGGTCAACTCCGCCGTCACATCGGCGCCGTTGTCCCACAAGTGGGTGCCCGGATGCGCGCTGCCGGTGGGACGTGCGTCCTGATCGGTGAGAAAGGTGAGCCCCCGGTCCCGGGCCTGGATGATGATCCGTTCCAGCGCGGCCCGCTGGTCGGTCCCTTCGGGGAAATCCTGGTAGCCCCAGGTGACGGCCACCTTGTCCCACTCGCCGATTCCCTCCAGGTACGCATCGGACAGGTCGATGGTCCCGTCGTCCTTGAGCTTCGCTACCGGATGCGGATAGTCCATTACCGAGGCCCGGCCCTGAGTACTCGCGATGTAGTTGTGGGCCAGTCCGATCGTATGCCCCACCTCGTGGGCCG
>DASWKS010000593.1:0-11255 GCA_036396495.1 Gemmatimonadales bacterium | reverse complement strand
CCGCGAGCTCTATGGCGGCCGGCATCACCTGGTGGCGTCGAGCCTGACCGATCTCGGATTGCTGCTCGATCGGGCCCGCCGGCCTGACGACGCCGAACGACTGCTTCGCGAGGCCGTCGAGTTGCTGCGGGCCACTTACCCCGACGGTCACCCCCAGCTGGCCGGGACGCTGAGATTCTGGGCCCAAGTATTGGAGCACCTGGAGCGATTCCAGGAAGCAGAGGCTCCGCTTCGCCAAGCAATCGCGCTGCGCCGCCGCTTCACCGGTGAGAACACCATCGATGTCGCGATGGGGGAGATGGATCTCGCCTATGCGCTGACTATGAGTGGGAGGTACGAGGAGTCGGCATCGCTCGCGCGTGACGCCATTCGCATCCTGCAAACCGAGCTCGGCGAAAACAACGCGATGGTGTTTCGGGCTCGGACCCGGCTCGGCGATGCCCTGCGGGGGGAAGGCAATTACGCTGAGGCAGAACCGCTGTTGCTCGCGTCGTATGGCAGGTTCGCGATCCCGAATTCCGTCACCCGGCCCTGGCGCGCTGCCGCGCTGCACGCACTCGTCAGGCTCTACGAGGCCCAAGGACGCACGGAGGATGCCGCGAAGTATCGCGGGCTGCTGAGCTCTCCTTCGCCCCAGCCCACAAAGACCAACCCCTAGTCAGGCGCCTCCCGCCAGCACTCCGGTATAAACCAGTCTCCCTTCTCCACACAGCCAGGCGTCGACCGCCTGTCCATCGTCCAACCTGCCGGCGACGGCGAGCCGGATTCCGCGCGCGGTCAGCCACTCACCGGGGAGCGACCGAATCCCGGTTGCCTGCAGGGTGAACGCCGCCGCCACCGTGCCGGTCCCGCACGCCAGGGTCTCGCCTTCGACCCCGCGCTCATAGGTCCGGATCATCCAGGGATCGCCGGCGCCGCCGGCGGGCGGGCTGATGAAGTTGATGTTGGCACCCGCGGGCGCCAGGGCGCCATGGTATCGCAGTTCCCGTCCCCGCCCCATGACATCCACCGCCGTGACATCTTCGGTCACCACCACCAGATGCGGCACACCTACTGTGGCGAAGTACAGCGCCGATTCACCGTCCCGGCAGTCGATGGCCAATGGCCGCGGCAGCTCGAATGGCGGCAGATTGATCTCGGCCATATGCCCCGGCCCGGTGCAGCGGGTCCGCACCAGTCCGGCATCGGTGCACAGGATCATGCCCTCCGGGTCGGCCAGCTCGAGATGCGCGGCGAGCCGGGTGGAGCAGAGCGCGGCGTTACCGCACATGGCGCCCCGCGATCCGTCGTTGTTGTAGAAGTCGAACTGGATCCGCCCGCTCGGGTCCGGGGTGAGGATCACCAGCCCATCCGCACCCACTCCCATGCGGCGGTCACACACCTTGACGATCCGGTCCCCGGGCCACTCCGTCAGACTGGAGTGCCGACCGTCCAGGATGACGAAGTCATTGCCCGAGCCGGTCATCTTGTAGAAGACGGTCCCGCTCACAGCCGCCTCAGCATCCCGGCCAGGCGGAGCCACCAGACCATCCAGACGGCTTCCCGCACGATCTTCTTGCTCATTTTGCTCTGACCTTCCACCCGGTCGGTGAAGATGATGGGAGTCTCCACCAGCTTGAAGCCCTTCCGCCAGGCACGATAGCTCATTTCGATCTGGAAGGCATAACCGTTGGACCGGACCTTCTCCAGGGGGATCGCCTCGAGCACCCGCCGGCGGAAACACTTGAACCCGCCGGTCGCATCGGTGAGCGGCATCCCGGTCACCACCCGAGCGTAGAAATTAGCCCCGCTGGAGAGGATCAGTCGCGACATGGGCCAGTTGATGACGTTGACTCCGGTCTTGTAGCGCGAACCGATCGCCAGGTCGGCGCCGTCGGCTTCGATGACGCGGATGAGGTCGGGCAGGAAGCGGGGATCGTGCGAAAAGTCCGCGTCCATTTCGAACAGCAAGTCGTAGCCCCGGTCCAGGCCCCAGCGGAACCCGGCCAGGTAGGCCCGCCCCAGCCCCTCCTTCCCCGGCCGATGCAACACGTGTACCCGATCGATGGTCTCCGAGATGGCGTCGGCGATCTTGCCGGTGCCGTCGGGCGAGTTGTCGTCCACCACCAGGATCTCGATCCGGGCGTCCTGGCTCAGGATCGCGGGAACGATCTGGTCCAGGTTCCGGCTTTCATTGTAGGTGGGCAAAACGACCAGGAGCCGGTCAGCCATTGGCGCGGCGCCGCTCCAGCACCGAAGGGATCACCAGCATCGCCAGGGCCAGAACGACCGACCCGAAGGTGATGAGCCGGCCACGGGCATAGGCGCGGGATCGGAACTGCAGGTCCACCTCGCGGGCCCCTGGTGGCAGCTCCACCGTAATCAGGGAGAACTGGCCTCGATGGGTGGGGACGCTCCGCCCATCCACTGTCGCCCTCCAGTCCGGATACCAGTTCTCGCTCACGACCAGCCAGGTCGGTGCGGCCGCCTGCCCCGAAAGGGTGATCGTCATGCGTCCCGGCCGCCATGAGGCGAGGGTAGGCTGCACCGTCGGCGCGGTTGGAACGGTATCCCCAAAGGCCGCCGGGCTCACCGACGTGGTATCGGGGAACAGCACGATGCGGTCGGCCGGGAACCGCTGGTCCAGCAAGGTCGGGATCAGCTGCGCTTCGGGCACCTTCGCTGCGACCGGCAGCACCGTGACCCACCGCGGCGTCGCCTCCATCTCATAGAGGTAGGCCGGGACTCCCCGGGCAGTTGGCACGGGACCCAGCACCTGCTTCCAGCCCTGCGCCTCGATTGGCTGCGGCAGGATGAGGTAGCGGACCGCGAACAGGTTCCAGATCGCCGGCGTCCCAAGGTATTGCCATTCGTTCTTTCCTCCGAGCAGGTCGTCAAAGAACCGGAGCTCGTTGCCATGGTACCCCAGGAGGGACGGGATTCGGTGAGCCATGAGCCAGGAGCCGAAGTAGATGTTGCTGTCCAACACCCGGTACGGCAGCGGAACCTGGCGGAGGGCCGTGGTGATCTCGTCGTCGCCGTAGGTGACCGAGGCCGGCGGCTGGAAGTCGAAGAACCGCCGCTCCACGCTCCAGAGATCCGCCACGATCACGGCGGAGACGCCGGCGACGGCGGCCCCCGAACGGAGCTGCCCCGCTCCGACGGCCCACAGCACGCCCATGGCCAACGCGGTGAGCGCCAACAGCCGGAGTCCGCCTTCCCGGACGGCCGGAGCATTCTCCACCACGGCACTCATCCGTTGCGGAATGGCCATGGCCTCGGCGATGGGCTGGAGCACGCCGATCACGCCCAGCAGGCCGATCGCGCCGAGCAACCCGACCGGTATGAGGGCCTTCCGGAAGCTGACTTCGCCCGCCAGCAATCGCTCGGCTCCGAACCCGGCGAACACGGCCAGGGGGAACGCGACCATGAAGAACGCCATGCCCGGGGCACGGGCCTTCTTCATCATCGGCAGGACCTCGTACACGATCCGATAGAATGGGGTGTGCGAGCCAAACGCGATGAGCAGGAGCAGCAGTCCGATGCCCCCCAGGATCAGGATGAGGTGGCGGCGCTTGCGGTCACCCAGGCCGATCACGGCCAGAGCGAGGGGGAACAACCCGAAATATTCGGTGTGGTGCTTGAGCGGGTTCGAGCCCCAATAGGCATCGAGGATGCCGTTGAATTCCGGCAGCACCAGCGACATCAGCTCGGCCGGCGGGAGAGCGTACGCAGTCACGTAATCCCAACCGGTGCTAGCCCCCCCGTCCGCCCGAGGCGAGTAGGGGATGTACTCCAGAAACGGCAGCAATTGAATGGCGTACAGCCCGAACCCCACCAGCACCCCGGCCGCCGACCCGGCGATGATCCTCCAACGATCCCGAGCCAGAGGTCGCTCTGGTGCGAGAAACGCCAGCCACAGCCCCCAGATCCCGGCTGCCATCAGCGAGTAGTAGGTCAGCTGGGGATGCCCGTGGAGGCTCAAGCCGACCGTGAGCCCGATCAGCCCGAAGGCGGCCGGACGCCGATCCCGAACCGCCCGGAGCACCGCGAGAAACAGCAGCGGCGCAAACGCCGACACGAACAGCTTGCCATCGTGCCCCGGGCTCACCAATCCGGCCACAATGCCGGACAGCTCCCAGGTCAGACCGGCCGCGAGTGCCCCGCCCCACCGTACCCCCAGGGCCCGGACGAAGGCGTACATGGTGCAGCCGGCCAGCACGATATGGAACGCGAAGCCGAGGTTGATCGCGGTGTCGACCGGCAGAATCCAGCGGAGCCAGGCGGTGGGATAGAACACATCGCCATGCATGGCGGCAATGAAGGGTAGACCACCGAAGACGTAGGGATTCCATTGCGGGATCTCACCGTAGGCCCGGAAGTGCTCGGCACCGAAGAGCCGGAATCCATAGCCCGCGACGAACATGTCGGAGGTCGGCCCGGCCATGAATTGCCCGGTGAGAATGGGCCAGAACAGCGTGAGCCCCGCGGCCACGAAGACCAGCGTGGCGATGAGAGCCGGACGGCGCGGCTCGAAGTCACCCACGGAGACTCTCCCGGGCACGCATCAGGAACGGGACGGTGGCAATGACCTCGGCCACCGAGGTCACCAGGCGACCGAGGGCGGCGAGGGCAATCGCGTTGGCCAGACCGATCCGATCCTGCAGCATCAGTATCAGCACGCTCTCCCGTACTCCCAGCCCGCCGGGGGCGAAGGGCGCGATCATTCCCGCGACGTAGGATCCGGCAAACGCACCGATGGATTCCACCAGACCGAGCGGGGCCTGCGGCAGTGCGCCCCGGCCAATCAACCAGAAGGCGGCCCCGTACCCGACCCACGCCAGCAGGTTGGCGACCGCCCCTTCCGTCACCGCGACCAGCCCGGGAATGTGCGCCAGGTCCGCCTTGGGCGCGACCCTGCCCACCAGCCAACGGGTCACCGGCGGCCAGAGCACCAGGACAGTGATCCCGAGGCTCCCCAGGGCGAGAAGGGCCAGGGCCGCCTTCCCCAGCGGCTGCGCCGGATGCAGCACCGTGAGGCCGGTGCCCGCTACCACCAACGCGCCGGTTCCCACCGACAGAATCTGCAGGATGACGGCGGACGAGGTCGCCGCCCAGACCGGGATGCCCCGACGCTCCGACATGACCGCCATACTTGCCAGGGCCCACACCTTCCCGGGGATGTACTTCGCCATGCTCGACAACAACCAGATGGAAGCCCCCGGGAACCACTCCAGGGAATTGCCCCAGGCCGCGACCATCCGGCGCCAGGCTTCGGCCTGGATGGCGAACACCAGCCACACCACCCCGATCGCGGCCAGGAGGTGGAGGGGTGAGAAGCGCCACGCCATCCGGGCCTGGCGCACGTCGTCCCAATTATCCCCCACGTACCAGACCACGAAGACGACCGTGGCCAGACCCAGGACGATCTGGACCACGCGCCAGAAGGGTTTATGCACCCAGGGCCTCGTGGTACCAGGCTTCGAAGCGGGCCGCGACTGTCGCCGGCGCCAATCGCTCGCGCCAGAGCCCACCGACGCCCCGGGCGGCTTCCCGCGCGCCCTCATCGCGCAACAACTGGTCGACCGCTTCGGCGATGCGGACCCGGTCAGGTGGTGCGGCCCGTCCAGCGCCCGGTTCGATCAAGTCGGCCAACCCTCCCCCGTCGTGGCAGACCACGATCGGCACACCGCACATGAGCGCTTCGGCGGCCGAGAGCCCGAAGCCTTCGGCTCGAGCCGGAATGACCGCGACGTCGGCACGCTGTAACCGGGAAAGGACCGCCGGGAACTCGAGCTGGCCGGTGAACTCCACCAGGTCCTGCACCTGTCCCGCCCGGGCCAGCTGCTCCAGCCGGACCCGTTCGGGACCGTCACCGACGATGGCGCAGCGGATGGGCCGTCCCATGGCCTGGAGCCGGGCGACCGCGCCGACCACCAGGTGCATGCGCTTCTGTTCGGTGAGTCGCGCCACCGCGATCAGTCCCCCGCCGCCGGTGCTGGAGTTCCAATGTGACGTATCGACCGGCATGGGTTGCACGCAGTCCGGCGGGACCGCCCGCCCGGTGGTGCTCGTGATGAGGTCGGCGAGGTAACGGGATACCGCCGTCACCACCCGCGCCCGCCGGTAGACCGGACGGGCCAGCAGGCGGGCCGGGGCCCACCGCTTCAACAGCCTTACGTCGGTTCCGTGGGAGGTCAGCACCAGCGGGAGCTCCGCGGGAGCCGCCACACCCGCCGGAATCCACCAGTGGGCGTGAACCACCGAATCCGGGTGGCCCTCGGCCGCCGACTGGGCGCCAGACCGAAGGGCTTGCCCCAGGGAATAGAAGGCGGCGATTCCGCCGGGGGAGCTGAGCGCGTCCTGCATCCGGCCGCTGTATGCCAGGGTTTCCCGCTCGGGAGCGGCGTAGCGGACCCGCTCGATCGGAACGCCATCGAGGACGTCCGAGCCGCCCCGGCCGGCATCGCTGGGGGCTATGACCCGTACGTCCACGCCGCGGGCCCGTAAGGCGAGGGCGAGCGGATGAAGAAAGCCGCCGGCGATGTCGCCGGCGAATCGGGGATAGTTGTGGGTCAGGAAGATGACGCGCACGTCGTCAGCGACCGGCGTCCCGTCCTATCCGTCCCAGCGCACGCGCGATTTCCCGATTCTCCTCGCGCAGCCCGGCGACCAGCTCGCCGACGAACCCGAAGCCGAACAGCGCAATGCCGCTGATGACCATGGTCTCGACCAGATTGAGGAGTGGGCGGAACCCGATGCCGAATCCAAAACGGAGCACCAGCGCTACCACGCCGGCCAGAAAGCCCACGAAAAACAGCGCGGCGCCCAGCAGCCCGAAGAAGAGCATCGGCTTGCGGCCGAATCGGAGCTGGAACCAGACCGACAGCAGGTCGAAGACGCCCACCGGGATCCGGGTCCAGCTGAACTTGGAGACCCCGGCCCGCCGGGGATAGAGCGGGACCGGCACCGAGGTCAGCCGGAAACCCTCCGCCGCCGCGATCACCACCATGTAGCGGTGCCAGTCGGGCCGGAACTGCTGGTCCGACATCACCTCGCGCCGCCAGGCCTTCACCGAGTTCAGGTCTTCCACTTTGACCCCGAAGAGCCAGCGGCAGAGCCGGTTGTACACCCCGCTCACGAAGGCCTTCTCGTATTTCCCCACCTTGGTGCCGGTGACGATGTCGGCCCGGCCCTCGAGGATGGGCTGGACCAGGCGGGGAATATCCTCCGGCAGGTACTGGAGGTCGGCGGGATAGAAGACCGCGATATCGCCGCTGGACGCGTCACTGGCGCTCCGGAGCGCGTCGGCGATGCCGCGCTGGCGCCGGTGCCGAACGCTCCGGAGCCAGGAGAATTCCCGGGACAGCTGCGCCAGTACCTCGGTCGATCCGTCGCGGGAGCCGTCGTCGACGATTACCACTTCGAAGCTGAAGCCGGCACCGCCTAACGCCTGGGCGCACTGCCGAACCAGCTCGGGGAGGTTCTCGGCCTCGTCCTTGGCCGGCACCAGGACGCTGACATCCACCGCCGGATCGGCGGTCATACCCGCTTGCGCATCCGGGCCGGCAGAATCCCGAGTTGGTCGCGGTACTTGGCGACGGTGCGGCGGGCGATCTGGATCCCCTGTTCCTGGAAGAGATGTACGATCTGCTGGTCGGTGAGCGGCTTGGCCGCGTCTTCCTCGCCCACCATCTTCTCGAGCTTGGCGCGGATGGAGCGGGCGCTGGCGTCCTCGCCCGACGCGGTGGAGAGGGCGCTGGAGAAGAAGAACTTGAGGGGCAACACCCCGCGCGGCGTCTGGACGTACTTCTCGTTGGTCACCCGGCTCACGGTCGACTCGTGCATGCTGATGACGTCCGCCACTTCGCGCAGCGTCAGGGGCTTCAGGTACTCGACCCCCTTTTCGAAAAAGGCCCGCTGCCGGTCCACGATGAAGCTCATCACCTTGAGCATGGTCTGGCGCCGCTGCTCGATGGCCTGAATCATCCAGTTGGCCGAATTCATCTTGGTGGTAATGAACTCGCGGTTCTCCTGGGTCAGCTTGCCCCGCTCCCGGGCGATCTCCTGGTAGGAGCGCGACAGCTTGAGCCGCGGTACGCCGGTGTCGTTCAGGAAGACGTGGTACACACCGTCCACCTTCTCCACCACCAGGTCGGGGATGATATACCCGTCCGACCGGTTGGTGTGCTTGAGTCCGGGCTTGGGATCGTAGCTAGCAAGCGAATCGGCCGCCTGCTGGACCCGGCCTGGCTCCACCCCGTAACGCTTGGCCAGGTCGTTCCAGCGGTGGGCCTTGAGATCTTCGAAGGCATCGGCCACCAGCTGCTGCGCCAGGCCGTCGACCTTGAGATCCTCCCGCATCTGCAGCATCAGGCACTCCCGCAGGTCGCGCGCGCCCACCCCCGGGGGATCGAGGGACTGGATGATCTTGAGCGCGTCCTCCACCTCCGCCGGGGTGAACAGCGGCACGCCCGGCACCGCGTTGCTGTGGGCGTTGCCCTGGGCCTCGACCGCGAGGAAGTCCTCTTCCTCGTCCTCGGTCATCTGCGCGGTCGCGTGAGAGGCGAGCATCTGGTTGGCAGAGGCCAGCACGTCCTCGAGCGAGCTGCCGAGGTAGCCGTCGTCGTTGATGTGGCCCAGCAGCTCCTTGCCCAGCAGGGCCTGGCGCGGCGTGAGCCGGAGCAGATTGAGCTGCTCCCGCAGATGGTCGATCAGGTCCGCGGTTTCCACCGCGATGGGCTCGAGGTATTCCTGCGATTCGAACTGCTGCCGGGTCCCGCCCACGTCGAAGCCGTTGAGGAGGATCTCCTCCCAGTCGATCTCCTGCTCCTTCTCGGCCTTCTCCTTCTCCTGCTCGGTATCGGGCGCGGTCTCGTTCGACTGCTCTTCCTCTTCGGGTTCCACCAGCTCCAGGAACGGATTGACCAGCAGCTCCTGCTTGAGGTGCTGCTGGAGATCCATCATCGGCATGTACAGCATGTCCATCGCCTGGTACAGGCGCGGATTGATGCGGAGTTCCTGCCGAAGTCCGGTCTGCTGAGTGAGGCCCTGCTTCACGCCGTCCTCTCCATCCGGGCCCGCAACCGGGCCGTCAGAGTAGGTCCGAGGTAGAGGTCCGCCACCTGCTCGTTGAACACCAGTTCCCGCACCGTGCCCGACGCCTGGACCGAGCCTTCGAACATGATGTACGCGCGATCCACGATCTCGAGGGTCTGCTCGACATTGTGGTCGGTGATGACCACGCCGATCCCGCGGTGCCGGAGACCGCCCACGATGGTTTGGATGTCGTGTACCGCGATCGGATCGACGCCCGCGAACGGCTCATCGAGCAACATGAATTTCGGGCTGGTCACCAGCGCCCGGGTGATCTCGAGGCGGCGGCGCTCGCCGCCGGACAAGGAATACGCCTTGTTCTTCCGGAGGTGCTTGATGGACAATTCGTCCAGCAGCTGTTCCAGCCGCCGCTGCCGCTCCTCGCGGGACAGACCAAGCGTCTCCAGTATTGCTAGCACATTCTGTTCCACCGTCAATTTCCGGAAGACCGAGGGCTCCTGGGCCAGATACCCGATGCCGGCCCGAGCCCGCCGGAACATGGGGGCTTCGGTGATGTCCCGGCCATCCATCTGGATCGAGCCCGAGTCCGGACGAATAAGTCCTGTAATGAGATAGAAGGTGGTCGTCTTCCCCGCCCCGTTGGGTCCGAGCAGGCCGATGACCTCGCCCTGGGCCAGCCGGAGCGAGACGTCGCGCACCACCCTCCGCCGCTTGAACGCTTTGTTGAGACCCTCGCACTGGAGGCGGCTTCCGCCCACGAACCCGGCGGCCTTCGGCGCCTCCGGAACCGCCGAGACCAAGGGAAAGGCCAAGTCCAGAATCGCGTCGGTGCTGGCCAGGCGGTCCTGCACTGCCTGAGTAAACCAGTCCCCCCGCGGGACCACCCGGTCCCATCCCCGATCGCCGGAGTCGTGAATCCATCCCCCGGTGACCAGGCGCGGCAGGACCACACCCTGGACCTGCTCCAGCATCGAATCCCGGAATCCGGCCGCCTCCGCATGAGTGCCGTCGCCATGGTGCGCCACCAGCACCTGGCGGTAGCCCCGCACCACGTCGGAGAGCGGCAGGCCCGTGGTCTCGTCGGCGTGCCGTACCAGCGTCGCCAGGACGGCCAGGAGCGACGGATCGAGGTGCTCGAGCCGGTCCCGCCAGCCGTTCATCGGTGACCTCGGGGACGCCGGGCCGCGAAGGCGGGACGGCGGGTACCGGTGGTGTCCGCCCCGGTGGTGTCGCGTGGTGCCCGGGCCGGCGCCGGCTGCAGATGAATCCCCTCCACGTTGCCCACCACTTCGACGCTGTCGACCGTGGTCGAATCGCCCGCCAGCCGCATTCGGATCCGGATCAGATCGCCTTTGTTGTAGGTGATGGAGGCCTGGGTCTGTCCCGACTGCCGCAGCCGGTAGAGCGCGCTGGCTTCTCCCCGGGCCTCGATCAGATTCACCGCGGTGCGCTCCGACCCGAACGAATCCCGCTTCACGAATTCCGCTCGCACCGTATCGCCCGCGATCCAGTCCCGGTCGCTGGTGCCCGAATCGGGCTGGGCACCGACCCAGGCATTCCCGAAGGCGCGAATTTCCTTGAGGGCCTGGTCCGGCGTATCGAACGCCAGCGAGTCGCCCCGGATCTCATACCCGGTGGAGAGCGCCAGGGGCCGGACCGCCGTCCCCCAGGCGAGGGTCTGCTCGACCTTCCGCGCATTCACGTCCAGGCCGATGATGTCGCTATCCAGGCTCATGTCGGCGCTGCGGAGCTTGGCCGAGTCCCGCGCAGTCACGTAGGTCAGCTCCTGCTGCTCCAGCTCGAGATCGATCCGTTCGCCGCTCAGGTCGAAGCTGTCGCTGGCCACCCGCCGTAACGACGCCGAGCCGATGAGGGCCCCGGCGTTGGCCGGACCGGTATCGAGGTAGAGCGAGTCGGCCCGGCCCCGGAAATCGGACCGGTCGATGGTGACCCGCCCCCGGGCGATCAGCCGGTTGTTGCCCCTGGTGCGGATCCAGTCGCCCACCACCGTGTAAGGCTCCTGCTCCACCCGGGTCGAGTCCTTGACCGGAAGGGTCACGGTGGGCCGCTCCGCCGCGTACATCTCGGCGGTGTCCTTGAAGCCGGGGATCTGGCGGTAGTAGTCCAGGCTGGGCCCCCGCAGCACGGTACCGTCTTTCAGGTTCCGCAGCACCACGTTGCCGCGGGCCTCCCACTTCTCACCGTCGCGGAAGTAGGTC